>JANOXY010000567.1:0-14445 GCA_031418675.1 Pseudomonadota bacterium | reverse complement strand
GCGATGGTCCAGCCCTGGTTGAGTCCGCCCACCAGGCAGTTGGCCGGCACCCGTACGTTATCCAGGAATACCTCGCAGAATTCCTCATGACCGGCAATGTTACGGATCGGACGGATGGTGATGCCCGGCTGGTCCAGATCGATGAGGAAGAAGCTGATGCCTTCCTGCTGTTTGCCGGTCTTGGAGGTGCGCGCCAGGCAGAACATATGGGTGGCGTCCTGGGCGAGGGTGGTCCAGGTCTTCTGGCCATTGATCACAAATTCGTCGCCCGAGGCCGTGGCCTCGGTCTTCAAGCTGGCCAGGTCGGAGCCCGCATTGGGTTCGGAGTAACCCTGGCACCAGACTTCTTCGCCGGCCACGATCGGGCCCAGATAACGCGCGCGCTGCTCGGGTGTGCCGTGGCGGATCAGGAGTGGCCCCACCATCTGGATACCCATGTCCGGCGCACGGGCAATGCCCCAGCGTTCCTGCTCTTCAATGAAGATCAGTAGCTGGGCGGGGGACAGACCCATACCGCCGTATTCAGCGGGCCACGCCGGCGCGACCCAGCCCTTGGCCGACAGCTTCAGATACCAGGGTTTGATCTCGGCCCAGCGCGGACGGCGCGATGGCGAGCGCATCTCGGCCGGATATTCGGCCTCGAACCAGCGCCGCACGATGCCACGGAAATCGTCTTCGGAAATGCTGTCCCAGGCGCCGTTGGCCGGTTCAGCAGGTAATTCATGGCCGAGTCTAGCGCCGTCGTCGTCGCCACCGGCCACCAGCCCCGCCAGGCGCCGGCTGTGAAAGGAGGTGTTGCCATATCGTGCCGCGAGCACCAGGGCGCGATTCAGATACAAACCGACATCACACTCGTCGGTATAACCGATGCCACCATGCAGCTGCACGGCCTGGCGCACGATGAGCAGGGCGGCTTCATTGGCGCGGTATTTGGCGCGACTCGCAGCGCGCGCACGGCCGCTGTCATCGCTTGCGGCATCGTAGTCACGCAAGGCTTCGTCCACCACCGCGCCGGCCAAGGCCTGCTGAATGTAGAGGTCAACCGCACGATGCTGTAGCGCCTGGAAGCTGCCTATGGGCTTGCCAAACTGCTGCCGGGTGCGCAGGTAGTCGATGGTGATGTGGAAGATTTGTTCGGCCAGCCCGACCAGATAGGCGCTGGTCGCGAGGCGCGACAACTCGCGGGCTTTGCGCAGCGCGTGGCTGGCGCTGGTGCCGCGGGCAAGCAGGGCACTGCTCGCCATGAACGTCTCACGACAGCGCAGTGTTGCTGAGCGGGTAGCGTCGGCCAAGGCATGGGATTCGAGTGTTAGACCCGCGGTGTCGCGTGTGCAGTAGAACAAAGCGATGTCACCCTCGAGGGTGGCGGGCAGCAGGTAGCCGTCGACATCGGCAGCCATCGGCACATCGGCCACTTCGCCCTTCAACACAAAACCATCGTCCTGAGCCCGCGCCGTCAGGCCCGCCGGGGCACGACCGACGAACTCGGCGTCTTCCGCCAACGCACACACCACCAGAGTATCGCCGCTCACAAGCTTGCTCAGCAGGCTGGCGGCCGCCGGGCTGTCGCAAGCGCTCAGCATCGCCACCGCACCAATGCCGGTTTCGAGCATCGGTTCCGGTGCGAGCACGCGCCCCAGCTGGCGACAGACCTCGCCCGCGGCCGCCGCTCCAAAACCCAGTCCACCGCTCGCTTCGGGTGCGAGTATGCCGGCCCAGCCCAGCTCACACATTTCACGCCACAGCGCGCGATCGAAGGCCGGACTCGCGCCACGCAGCGCGCGCAGACGTGTCACGAGCAGCGACCGTCGGCAGAAGTCCGCAGCGCTGTCGCGCAACATCGCCAACATCGAAGCATCTTCTTGATGGGCAGGCGCAGAGGCTTGTGCGGCTTGGTTCATATCGTGGGCGCTCCAGACGCAAGGCAAGGCAGCGATGATAAAGTGCCCGACTGGACAATGAAACGGCGCAAAGCCGCGCTCGCCGCGCAGCGGCGCAAACATGTCGTCAAAGCAAGGGGGAGTCATGCAGCCAGAAGTCGTCAAGCTCGACATCGTCGAAGAATTTATCGCGGTCGTGCAATTTGCCAATCCGCCGGTCAACGCGCACAGCCAGCAGCTGTTGGAAGAAACCGCCTGGGTGTTCGATACCATCAGCGATCGTGACGACATCCGCGTGGCGGTGCTGACCGGCGAGGGCAAGACTTTTTGTGCGGGCGCCGACATCAAAGAGCGGGTCGGCACGGCGCCGCAGCCGGGTGGACACTGGCAGCGCAGCCGCCGCGCGCGCGAGGCCTATCACAGCATCGTGGAATGTCGTAAGCCCGTGATCGGTGCCATCAACGGTGTCGCGCTGGGTGGTGGCCTGGCTTTTGCGGCCTCCTGCGACATTCTGGTGGCGGCCGATACCGGTTGTCTTGGCCTGCCGGAGATTGGTGTGGGCCTACTGGGTGGTGGTCGCCATGCACAACGCCTTTTTAGTCATTCTCGCCTGCGGCGCATGATGTTGACCGGTATGCGGGTGTTTGGACCCGAGCTTTACCGTCTGGGCGTGGTTGAAGCGTCGGTGCCCGTCGAGCAATTAATGGAAACGGCGTTAGGCATCGCGCGCGAAATTGCCAGCAAGAGCCCGCTCGCCACCGGCCTCGCCAAACACGCCCTCAATAACATCGAAGAGATGACTCTGCGCGACGGCTATCGTTTCGAGCAGACCATGACCGGCCAGTTGAGTCAGTCGGAAGATTCCAAAGAAGCGATGCGCGCGTTTATCGAAAAGCGCCCGCCCGTTTTCCGCGGCCGATGAACGAAACGGTCAACGCGCTGCTGCGCGCCGTGCCATCCATCGACGAATTGTTGCGAGCGGAGCCACTGCAAACAGCGCTTGCTGCGTGTGGGCACGAGTTGGTGACCAGCGTACTGCGCGACACCGTCGATGGCGCGCGCGTGCGGCTGCGCGCAGAAGGTGAGACTGCACGCGAGTCGTGTAGCCAGCAAGCACTATTGGCTAGCGCGGCGCGTCAGATCACGGCGCTGCTCGCGCCCTCACTCAAGCGCGTCTTCAATCTGACCGGCACGGTGCTGCACACCAATCTTGGCCGTGCGCCGCTGCCGGCCGAAGCCATTGCGGCCATGACCGCGGTTGCCTCGGGCGCGAGCAATCTGGAATACGACCTGGCCAGTGGTCGGCGTGGTGATCGTGACGTGCATGTCGAACAATGGATCTGTCGTTTGACCGGTGCGGAAGCGGCAACGGTAGTCAACAACAATGCCGCCGCAGTTTTCCTCACACTCAACACCCTTGCGCGCCAAAAGGAAGTGCTGGTGTCACGCGGTGAGCTGGTAGAAATCGGCGGCGCCTTTCGTATTCCCGATGTCATGGCCCGCGCCGGTGCCCGTCTGGTGGAAGTGGGTACCACCAATCGTACCCACGCCGCGGATTTTAGCAGCGCCATTACGCAACGCACTGCGCTGGTGATGAAGGTCCACACCAGCAACTACATGATTGCGGGTTTTACTTCTGCCGTGCCCGAAGTAGAGCTGGCCGCACTCACCCATGCTGCAAATTTGCCGCTGGTGGTGGATCTCGGCAGCGGTACCTTGATCGATCTTGCGCAGTTCGGTTTGCCGCCCGAACCCACGGTTGCCAGCAGTATTGCAGCGGGTGCCGATCTCGTGACCTTCAGCGGCGACAAACTGCTGGGTGGTCCGCAAGCCGGCATCGTTGCTGGTCGCAAGGATTTGATCACGCGCTTGAAGCGCAACCCACTCAAGCGTGCATTGCGCGTCGACAAGATGACGCTCGCTGCACTGGAAGCGGTGTTACATCTGTATGCCGATCCCAAGCGTGCCGTGGAACGTGTTCCCACGCTGCGTTTATTGACGCGCCCCGCCGCGGATATCGAAGTCGTGGCACAACGGCTTGCGCCGCCTGTGGCGGCGGCTTTGGGCCCGCGGGCGAGCGTTGAAGTTAAGGCCTGTGCCAGCCAGATCGGCAGCGGTGCCTTGCCGGTGGATGTGCTGCCCAGCTGGGCGCTCGCCATCAGCCTGCCGCAACAGCGTGGCCGCGCCTTAGAAAAGCTGGCGCAGATCCTGCGGGATTTACCCGTGCCGGTGATCGGTCGTATCGCCGATGATGCCTTGCTGCTCGATCTGCGCACCCTCGACGACGAAGCTGGTTTCGTTGCCCAGCTGGCGGGCCTCAAGGGGCGCAGCGCCCCATGATCATTGCCAGCGCCGGGCACGTTGATCACGGCAAGACCTTGCTGGTGAAAGCCCTGACCGGCGTTGATACCGACGCCTTGCCGGAAGAAAAAGCGCGCGGACTGACCATCGAACTGGGTTTTGCCTATCACGATCTTGGCGACGGCAGCCAGACCGGCTTCATCGACGTGCCTGGCCACGAGCGTTTTGTACGCACCATGGTCGCTGGCGTGAGTGGCATCGACATGGTGTTGTTTGTGATCGCCGCCGACGACGGGCCAATGCCACAGACCGCTGAACATCTCGCCATCCTGGAACTGCTCGGCGTCACACGGGGTGTGGTGGCCTTGAGCAAGATCGATCGTGTGAGCGAGGCGCGTTGTGTGGAAGTCAGCGCCTCGATTCGTGCGCTGCTGGCACCAACGGCGCTGCGCGATATCCCCATCGTGCCGGTCTCGGCCTTACACGGCATCGGCATTGAAACACTGCGCGCCGAATTGCTCGCGCGCCAGCGCGATCTGCCGACACGGGCCTCGGGCGGCAATTTCCGTTTAGCCGTTGATCGCAGCTTTTTGTTGAAGGGTGCGGGGCGCGTAGTCACGGGCACGGTATTCAGCGGTGTTCTCGCTGAGGGCGAGCTGGTGCGCCATGTGCCTCACGGTGGCGAGCTGCGGGTGCGCAGTCTGCGTGTACATAACCAGCAAGCCGGGCAGGCGAGCGCCGGTCAACGCTGTGCCCTGAACGTCGCGGGTTCTGGTCTGCGTGATGTGGAGATCCATCGCGGTGATTGGATGGTCGCAGCGGGCGCGGCCTGTGCCACGCGCCGTTTTGATGTGGAGGTGCGCGTATTGGCCGATGAAGCCCGCGCGCTCGCCAACCGCACGCCGGTGCACGTACACATCGGCGCCGCCGATGTAACGGGCCGCTTGGTCACACTCGATGGCCAGGCCATAGCACCCGGCGCACAGGCGCTGGCGCAGCTTATGCTCGATCGTCCCCTGCATGCTTTGCGTGGTGATCGCCTGGTGCTGCGTGATCAATCGGCGCGCCGCACCGTGGGCGGTGGTGTGGTCATTGATCCAGCGCCCGACATGCGCGGCCGCAATCGCGACGAACGCCGCGCCTATCTGCTCGCCATGGGTTTACCCGACGCCGCTACCGCGCTGCCAGCGGCACTGGCGGCACTGCCGGGTGGACTTGATCTGGATGTTTTTGCCCAGGCCTGGAATCTGAACGCTAGCGAGCGCGCAGCACTGCTGCTCGAACCGAGTTTGCGCCTGTGCGGCGGGCCGGGTCTGGCTATCACGCGTGCCCGTTGGCAGTTGCTGGAGGGCATGGTGCTGGTGGCCTTGGAGGCCGAACACGGTGCACATCCGGAACGTCTGGGCATCGGCGAACGTGAACTTGAACGCGCGCTCAAGCAGCGTTTGCGCAGCGGCGTGTTTGCCGCGGTGTTGGAGGCACTGGTGCTTGAGGGGCGCGTGGTGCGCGACGGTGCGGTCCTGCGCTTGCCAGCGCATAGCGCGCAGCGCTCGGCGGCCGATGAAGCCATGTGGAAACGTGTGCTGCCTTTGTTCAAGCGCGAAGACTTGAAGGCACCCGTGGTGCACGATCTCGCCACCTTGCTAAACATCAATCACACCCTGCTCGAAGCCTTTTTGATCCGCGCAGCCAAGCAGGGCCTGGTCGTGAAGGTCAGCGCCAAGCGCTACTTCCTGCCCGCGGCCATGTCCCATTTCGAACAACTGGTGCGCGAGCTGACCGTCGGCGGTAGCAAGTTTACGGCTGGCGATTTTCGTGATCGCGCCGGCGTGGGGCGTAATGCCGTGATCGAGATCCTCGAATATTTTGACCGCCTCGGTTTCACCCATCGCAGCGGCGACCTGCGCACCCTGCTCGATACCAAGCGTCGCACCTGAAGCTCTAGGCGCGGTGTCGCGCATTCAACAACAAGAGGGGACTACAACATCATGCAAGCCATTTCTTTGGACACGCCGCAAGGCCGCATCGAAGGCCACTGCGATCAGGCCTTCAAGGCCGTGCTCGACGCCTTTGTCACCAACTTCGCCGCCCATGATGAAGTGGGCGCCAGTGTTGCGCTGACGATAGAAGGACGCACCGTGGTCGACCTGTGGGGTGGGCGTCGCACGCGTGACGGCGCGGCCTGGCAAAGCGACACCGTCGCGACTGTGTTCTCGGCCACCAAGGGTGCGATGGCGCTGTGCGCGCACATGCTGGCCGATCGCGGCCTGCTCGATCTCGATGCGAAGATTGGTGACTACTGGCCGGAGTTTGCCTGCGGCGGCAAGGAAGATGCGCGGGTTGGTATGACGCTGGATCACAGCGTGGGTGTGCCTCACGTGCGTGAGCCTGTCCCGCCCGGTGGTTTTTATGACTACGATGCGATGGTCAAACGGGTGGCGGCGGAAGCGGCCTTCTGGACGCCTGGTTCACGCCTTGGTTATCACGCCATCACCATGGCCTGGACGGTGGGTGAATTGATTCATCGTGCCGGCAAAAAACGTCTGGGCCGTTTTTTTCAAGACGAAGTCGCCGGCCCGCTCGGTCTTGAATTCTGGATAGGCATGCCGGCGGCCTTACACGGCAAAGTGTCGCCGATGATCGCCGCAGTGCCCGATCAAGCCTGGATGGAATCGCGTTTTGTACAGGCCGCACTGGGTGTTGCCGGTACGCCCACCCAATTATTCATGCGCGACTTTCTGCTGGTCGATGCCAACAGTCCCGATTGTCACGCCGCCGAGATCGGTTCAGCCAACGGCCTGGCCAATGGGCGGGCTCTGGCGGGCATGTACGCGCCGCTTGCCAATGGCGGCAGCATCAATGGCACACGCCTGGTGGGCCCCGACACCCTGGCGCGCATGGCGCGCACCAGCATGGCCAGCCACGAGGATGCAACCTTGCTTGCGCGTATGCGATTTTCGGAAGGTTATATGAAGGCGATTGATAATCGCACCACGCCGGGCACCGTGAACTCCAGTCTCTTGATCGCCGACAGCGCGTTTGGTCACGTCGGCGCGGGTGGTTCGCTAGGCTTTGCCGATCCGCAATGCCGCATGAGTTTTGGCTACGCCATGAATCGCATGGGCACCGGCGTATTGCTCAATCCACGCGGTCAGGCTTTAGTCGATGCGGCCTACGGCGCGCTGGGTTATCGCTCCAGCGCGAGCGGCGCCTGGTGTCAGTAAGGATCACTTTGACGTTTTGCGCTGGATCTCAGCGTGCCTAGTCACTAGCATGGACAGCGGAAGAGCATCGTCTCCCGGTGGGGCGCCCGGACTTCAAATCCGGTGAGATGCACGCATGTGTGTCTGGCAGGTTCGACTCCTGCCTCTTTCGCCAAAAAAATCACCAACTGCCTGCAAGACATGCGAGTTAGTTTCGAGCGTGTACAGTTACCCGCAAAATAACCCTTAAACTGATTTAAAAATACGCGCTGCGTTTCGGATAGTGAGCAGTCCGCACACGAACAATCCGAGCGCGGAAGGCAGCGGCACTGGCGCGGTTTCAAACCTAATCGGGCCGAGCAATCCAGTGTCGCCATAGCCCGCTAGTAGGTAGGCGATGGGCGTGCCCGCGCTAATGATTTCATTTGTCCTGATTGGTTTGAGATAGCGCCCGGGCAGCAGCACCATTGCCAGCGCGCGTCCGTTCGTTAGGGCGCTCGCGACCGGTGGTGCGCTAGCGAACAGCGCGCTGCGGGGTTTTGTCGGATGCTGGCTCCACTCTCTCAATAAGGCTCAGGCCATGCGCGCTCCTCTGATTTTCATTTCCACGCTACTGCTGTTCGGCACACTCCCGGCATGTAGCAGCCCGCCCACCAAATCGGTGCGCACCACCACGACCACCACCACCGTCGATGACAGTGGCAACGCCTCGGCCGAGGCGCATTCAGAGCTGCGCACCAACGTGCCGGTGATCGGCACCACCCGCGGCCCGATCATGGCACCAGCCCCACCAGTGGTGCCCTATGAGTCCCGTCAGGTCATAGAACAGAGCGAGTCGACCGATATGGATGGCACCACCACCAGCCGCAAACGCGTCACCAATTACTGAGGCTGACGCGAACGACGCCGACGGCACAGGCGGATAGAAGGCATAAACGCTGGAACGACCGCCAGCTCCTGACGCGCGGCGTAGTGACTGCCGACCGCCTGGCGCAACGCCGGGATGCCGAGCATCGGTGGGTACTGGTTCCAGCCCGAGATCACCGCCTCGGCCGCCTTGCGACGCACATCCTCTGGCCCGGGATCGACTCGTGTTCCGCACCAACACCGCCTACGACCGCTGGTCGGAGGGGCGGCGTCTGTGGGGGCAACTCGTGAACGTGTCGCGCGGGCTCTCGCAGCAGCTCGGCGCACAGCTTGCAGGCGCCGAGCACGAGGCACTACGCATCCGTTATATCGAACTGCTCACCGCCTTTCCGGTGCGACTCGCGGCCCACCTGTGCCAGCCCGTGACGGCCGACGCCTGCCACCTGCCCAACGAGACGCTGCTGCAAGCCTTCGATGACCTGGCCGGCGCCTGCGAGCGCATCCGCAAAACGCCCATCCCCTTCAGCTATTCGGTGTACATCAAGCAGTTCGTCATGCTCTACGCGTTCATCATGCCTTTCGGCCCGGTGCGCGAATTCGGCTACGGCACGGTGATCGCGTCGATGTTCACGTTGTTCGCAACCATGGGCCTCGAGCTGTTGGCAACCGCGATCGAGGTACCTTTCGGTACCGACGTCAACGACCTCCCGCTCGATCAGATTGCCGCAACCATCGCGCGGGATGTGCGGGCCATCCTCACGCTCGGAGCCTGACCGGCGCACACTTGAAGCGCGCACACACCCGTGCAATGGTGGACCCGCCGACGTCACCGCAGTGACACCGCCCGCCACGCCGCGAGCCCCGAAGCAGGAGGGGATAGACATGAGCTTTCAATACCCGGAATACGAGCCCGACAAGCGCGCCGCCCTGCTGGCCACGGTGGATGCCATGCGCCCGGTGCTGGCCGCCGAAGTGCACGCCAGCGAGAACGGCCGGACCTTGTCGCCGGCCGCCGTGTCCGCACTGCGCGAGGCCGGCATGTTCGCGCTCAAGGTGCCGCGCGAACTCGGCGGCGTCGAAGCGGACTTCATCACGCAGATGGATGTGTTCGAGGCGCTGGCCCATATCGATGGCGCCATCGGCTGGACCTCGTTCATCGGTTGTGGCGCGACGACCATGACGGCCTACCTGCCTGAAGCCGGTATCGAACGCATGTGGGCGGGTGGCCGCATACCGACAGCGGCGGTGGTGGTGATGCCGGGGCAGGCGATCCGTGTTGACGGTGGCTACCGCATCGATGGCCGCTGGTCCTGGGCAAGTGGTATTCGTCACGCTGAATGGGTGGGTGTGCATGTGCTGGTCGACGGTGCTGACGGCGCGCCGGATTCGCGCCTCGCGTTCCTGCCGATAGAAGCGATCGAACTACACGATAACTGGCATGTGGCCGGGCTCAAGGGCACCGGCAGCTGCGATTTCTCGCTCCATGACTGCTTTGTCCCGGACCACCTCACGTTCGATCTGCGCGCGCTGGTGCCGCTGCGCGGCGGGCCGATGTATCGCGTCGGCCTGCCTGGTCTGGTCGCGCACGAACTCGGCGGCTTTGCGCTCGGTGTCGCCACCCGTGCACTCGATGAGATCCGCGAACAGGCCATCACCAAGAAGCGCGGCTACACCACGCGCACGACGATCGCAGACCGCGGCGTGTTTCGGCGCATGCTCGGTGAATCCGATCTGCGCCTGCGCGCAGTGCGCGCACTACTGACGCAGGTCTACACGCGCGCTTGGGACACCGCCAGTGCCGGCGCGGCCGTCGATGTGATCCAGCAGCTCGACATGCGCGGCGCGGTGGCCTTTGCCGTACATACCGCGGTCGATGTGGCGCAGCAGGCTTTCCGCTACGGCGGCGGCACGGCCCTGCACCTCGACAATCCGCTGCAGCGCTGCGTGCGCGATCTCGATGGTGCCTCCGTGCACCTGTTTTCGACCGACGCCATTTACGAAGAACTCGGCCGTAAACTGCTCGGCGCGACCGATCTGAATCCGATGGTCTGAGCGCCGCCGTCAGACCCGCAGCAACTGCCACAGCGCCACAAGCGCCACAACAAGGATCGAACATGCACGACCTGATCATTCGTAACGGCACCGTGGTCGACGGCAGTGGGGCTGCGCCACGGCGTGCCGATGTCGCGGTCGACGGCGAACGCATAGCTGCCGTCGGCAGCGGTCTCGGCGCCGCCCGGCGCGAGATCAACGCTGAAGGCCTGCTCGTCACGCCGGGCTTCGTCGACGTGCACACCCACTATGACGGCCAGGCGACCTGGGATCCCTATCTCACGCCCTCGTCCTTCCACGGTGTCACCACCACGGTGTTCGGCAATTGCGGTGTCGGCTTCGCGCCGGTGCGGCCGGGCGCCGCGGCTTACCTGATTAACCTGATGGAAGGTGTCGAAGACATTCCGGGCACGGTGCTCGCCGAAGGTGTACCGTTCAACTGGGAGTCGTTTCCCGATTACCTCGATGTGCTCGAGGCGGCGCCGAAGGTGATGGACATCGGCGCGCAGGTGCCGCACGCCGCGCTGCGCTTCTACGTGATGGGCGACCGTGGCGCGGATTTCCGCGCCGAGCCGACAGCGGACGAGATCGAACGCATGGGCGTGCTCCTGGAGGAGGCCTTGCAGGCTGGCGCGCTCGGCTTCACCACTTCGCGCACCATCAAGCACCGCGCTCGCGACGGCAGCTTCACTCCGAGCCTGGCGGCGCGCGAACCGGAGCTCTTCGGTCTCGCTGCGGCGATGCGTCGTGCCGGCCGCGGGGTGCTCGAAGTGAATTCGGATTTCGGCCCCGGCGAGTTCGAGATCCTGCGCAGCGCGGCCGAGATCGCTGGCCGCCCGCTGTCGGTGCTGCTGCTGCAGGTCAACGATGCGCCGCGCCTGTGGCGTGAGACGCTCGACAAGATCCACGCCATGCGCGACGCCGGCTTTGCCGTCAACGGCCAGGTCGGCTGCCGGCCTATCGGCGTGACCTGGGGACTCGAGACCACCATCAACCCGTTCACCACACACCCGGCCTGGCGCGAACTCGCTGCGCTCTCGCCGGCCGAACGCTACGCGCGCCTGCGTGATGATGCGGTGCTGCGCCGGCGGCTGGTCGAGGAGCGCCCGGATGACGAATTCACGCAGCTGATCAGCCACCAGTTGGCGATGGCTTACGTGCTGGACGAACACTACGATTACGAGCCGGAGCCCGCGCGCGACAGCCTTGCCGCGCGCGCAGCGCGGCGCGGCGCGAGCCCATGGCAGGAGGCGCTGGATACCATGCTCGAGTGCGAGGGCAAGCGCCTGATCACGCACACCTTCGAGAACTATTACGACGGCGATCTTGAGGTCATACGCAGCATGCTTGCCGACGACGCTACCATCATCGGTCTCGGTGACGGCGGCGCGCATGTCTGCACCATCTGCGATTCGAGCGCACCGACCTTCCTGCTCACCCACTGGGCGCGCGACCGCCAGCGCGGCGCGAAGCTGCCGCTCGAGTTCCTGGTCAACAAAAAGACGCGCGCCACCGCGCTCGCCTATGGTCTCGTCGACCGTGGCCTGCTCGCGCCCGGCATGCGCGCCGACATCAACGTCATCGATTTCGACGCGCTCAGCCTCACCCTGCCGGCTGTCGTCTACGATCTCCCGGCAGGCGGCAAGCGCCTGCTGCAGAAAGGCCGCGGCTACCGCCATACGTTTCTTACCGGTCAGGAAACCCTGTGCAACGACACCCCTACCGGCGTGCTCGCCGGGCGCCTGGTTCGTGGCTGACGCACTCAGCGGAAATAGCGCACCGGCATCGACTCCTGCACTTCGTAGATGGAACCGTAGTGGCCGCCTGCAGGGCGCGGCAGCGGCAACCGCACCGGCACTTCTGCCAGACGCGGCGCGACCATCGCCTCGGGGACGAGCGTCTGGTCCGCCCGGGGTGAGCGACACCGAACCGGGTATCAGGCCAGCCTCGCGTCCGTGCGTCCGAGAGAGAGGCGCCGTCAGCCTGGTTGCGTTAGGCCCGGCAGTTTTTGTTGCGGCGGTGCATGGGCAACGGGTCTGGACACGGGCGTCGCGGCCTCCGCCTGCGCCAAATGATCGAGGATTGTCTTGATCACCACCGGATCTTCGATGCTCGCGATGACCCTGAGCACGCCACCACAGTGCGCGCAGGTCAAGATGTCGATCTTGACCAAATCGTCTGGAGCGATTTTGTCCAACGGCTCGAACACGACATCCGTGGTGCCGTCACGGTAAGGGGTCTTAAGACGGTAGCGAATAATCCCCTGCGCGGTTAACGACAACCGTTCAGTCTAGACCGCGGGCAGCGCGACGCTGCTGAAGCCGGCCACACCACCGACACCCATTACCGCGACGAAGCTCAGCGGCAGTTGCCAGCGCAACGCGCCCCGCTGTTGTGCTGCCCAGGCACCGACAGCGAGCATCGCCAGCAGGTGATCCCAGCCATGCAGCGGATGCGCAAAGCCGTCCAGCCAGCCGCTCGCCAAGGCGCTTGCAGCATGGGCTTCGACCAGCATGGGAAAGAGCAGTAGAGATACCAGGCAGAAATGGCGGCGCTTTACACTCAAGCGCATAGCAGAGCTCCGTGCGCAATCTCGATTGTGGGTAGCTACGCACCCGTGCGGGAAATGCATGCACGAGCTCACGGCGTATTCGCAACCACAATACAAAGCTGCCAGGGAGCGAGCATGAAAAAGCCACGTATGTACTTCAACGCATTCCGCATGAACTGTGTGACCCACATGTCACGGGGGCTGTGGACGCGTGCCGACGACCACATGGTCGACTACACCTCTCTCGATCATTGGCTGGAGTTCGCGCGCCTAATGGAACGCGGCTGCATTGACGCGATCTTTCTCGCCGACGTGGTCGGGCCCTAGGACGTTTATGGCGGCAATTGCGATGCTGCGCTCGTCAATGCCACCTATCTGCCGATCAACAACCCGATGCTGTTAGTGCCGGCGATGGCGGCCGTCACCCAGCATCTCGGTTTCGGCTACACCAGCTCCATCATGCAGTACCACCCCTTCAGTTTTGCGCGTCTCATCTCGACGCTCGACCATCTGACCAAAGGCCGGGTGGCATGGAACATCGTGACCTCGTTTACCAGGAGTGCAGCGCGCAACTACGGGCTGAGCAATCTGCCTGAGCACGACGAACGTTATGCAATGGCCGACGAGTGCACACGGCTCTGCTACCGCCTGTGGGAAGAGAGCTGGGCCGACGACGCAGTCTTGAAAGATAAGGCGCGCGGCATCTATGCCGACCCGCGCAAAGTGCGCGACATCAACCATGAGGGAGAATATTACGAGGTGCACGGCTGCCACGTCTGCGAGCCTTCACCGCAGCGCACGCCGGTATTGTTTCAGGCCGGCGCCTCCGGTCGCGGCACCGACTTCGCAGCCAAGAACGCCGAATGCATTTTCGTGATCGGCGCCAATCCACAAGTGGCCGGTGATTATGCGCGCAGCATCCGCGCCAAGATGGCGAACTATGGGCGTCGCGCAGACGATGTGCGCGGCTTCGCCTACATGAAGATCATCACCGGCGGCAGCGAGGCCGAGGCGCGCGCCAAGTACGACGAATATTTCAGTCAAGTGAGTTACCCAGGTGCACTGGCGCCGTTGTGCGCCTGGACCGGCATCGACTTCGCCCTGTATGACCCGGACCAGCCAATTGAATACATCGGGACCAATGCCGTGCGCACCGTGCTGCACAGCTTCACGGCCGGTGATCCCGGCCGCACCTGGACCTTGCGCGATGTCGCGAGCTTCGTTGGTATCGGCGGTGCAGGCCCGGTGCTGGTCGGTGCGCCGGAACAGATTGCCGACCAACTGGAAGACTGGATAGCGGCCGGTGTCGATGGCTTCAATCTCGCCTATGCGACCCTGCCCGCGACTTTCGTGGATTTCGTTGAGGGCGTGGTGCCGGTGTTGCAAAAGCGTGGGCGTATGCAGACCAGCTATCGTGCCGGGACCTTGCGTGAGAAATTATTCGAGGGACGGCCCGCGCGTTTACAAGCGCCCCATCCGGCGACGGCCTGCCGGCGGCCGTGGTGAGTGCATATCGATATTTTCTGTAGGTGCGAAATCATTAGCACAATAAAAGGCGTGGGGAGGCGCCCAGCCACGGCATCAATTTTGG
>JANOXY010000566.1:0-2646 GCA_031418675.1 Pseudomonadota bacterium | reverse complement strand
GGGTGCTGCCAATTGCTACGTGGAGCCCGGGTCGGAAGGTTATACGAATACATTAGGAAGTTCAGACTAAATAACGGGTAGACGAAAAAAAGCCCCGCAATTGCAGGGCTTGGATTGGCTCCCCGGGACGGGCTCGAACCGCCGACCTAGTGATTAACAGTCACCCGCTCTACCGACTGAGCTACCGGGGAATTGGAGAGCGGCGTATGGTACTGACCTGCAGGGGCGCCGGTCAAATCGAATCGTTGCTATGCAAGGGCTTCGCGCATACGAGCCATCGCTTCTTTAAGCGTATCCATGCTGTTGGCCGTGGACAGGCGCAAGCAATCGGGGACACCGAAGGCCGCGCCGGGCACCACGGCGATCTCAGCGCGCTCCAGCAGGTATTCAGCAAGTGCTACGTCGTCGTCGAGATCGTCGCGCCGCGCGATGACGCCTGTCATGTCAGCGAGAATAAAAAAGCTGCCCTCGGCGGGGTGTACCGCGACGCCGTTGATCGAGGCGAGCTCGCTCAGCACAAAATCGTGTCGGCTTTTAAAACTTGCACTCTGCTCGAGAAGAAAGCTTTGGTCACCACGCAACGCGGCGATCGCGGCGACTTGCGCCACGGTTGCGGGATTCGAGGTGCTCTGCGACTGAACTTTTTTCATCGCCGCAATCAGCGATGCAGGGCCGGCGGCATAACCAATGCGCCAACCTGCCATGCCATAGGCTTTTGAAAGCCCATTGACGACCACGGTGCGCTCGTGGAGGCGAGGTGCCGCGTTCAGAATATTTGCGAACGGTTCCCGTCCCCAGATGATGTGCTCGAATATATCGTCACTAACCACCACCACTTCCGGAAAGTCCATGAGAACGTGACCAAGCGCTTCGAGCTCGGCGCGATTGTAGACCGCACCGCTGGGATTGACCGGACTGTTGAGGATTAACAGTCGCGAGCGTGGTCCGAGCGCCCCGCGCAATTGCTCAGGGGTGATCTTGTAGCGTTGTTTGTATTTAGTCCGAATGATGACGGGATCGGCGCCTGCCAGGCGAGCCATGTCTGGGTAGGACACCCAGTAGGGCGCCGGAATAATGACTTCGTCGTCTTCGTTCAGAAGTGCCTGCATCAGATTAAAGAGGCTGTGTTTGCAGCCACAGGACACCAATATGTTCTCGGGCTTAAAGTGCAGCGCATTGTCGCGTTCAAATTTCTCGACGATGGCGGCTTTTAAATCGGGCAGGCCGTCCACTTCGGTGTATTTGGTAAAGCTGGCGTTGACGGCTGTCGCGGCCGCGGCTTTGACATGTGCCGGCGTATCAAAATCCGACTGGCCGGCTGCGAGATTGAGGATGCGGCGACCGCTACGCTGCAACTCAGCGGCGTGTGCAGCCACGGCAAGGGTCGGAGAAATTCTGACACTGACGGCGCGATGTGAAGGTTTTACGTCCAAAGGGACGGGACTCCTGGCATTTGCTGATTTGGCCGGCGACGGGTCGTGTACTATACCGGACGACCGCGACCCCGCAAGCATACTGCCCAATGAGCAATAGCGACGAACGCCAGCCCAGCCGCAAGTTCGAACTGGTATCTGATTTCGCACCTGCGGGTGGGCAACCGCAAGCCATCGCGGCGTTGCTCGAGGGTATCGATGCGGGGCTCTATCATCAGACCTTGCTCGGGGTTACGGGATCGGGCAAGACCTTCACTATCGCAAACGTCATTCAGACCGTGCAACGTCCCACGTTGATCATGGCGCCGAATAAAACGCTGGCTGCCCAGCTGTACGGTGAAATGCGCGACTTCTTCCCGCAAAATTCCGTTGAGTACTTCGTTTCCTACTACGACTACTACCAGCCCGAGGCCTATGTGCCTGCCTCGGACACCTATATTGAAAAAGACTCTTCGATCAACGAGCACATCGAGCAGATGCGTCTGTCAGCGACCAAAGCGATGCTCGAACGCTCCGATACAATCATTGTTGCTACGGTCTCGGCTATCTACGGGCTTGGTGAGCCAGATGAATACCATTCCATGGTGTTACACCTGCGGCGTGGCGACATGATCGATCAGCGGTCCATTCTGCGACGCCTGACCGCCTTGCAATACAAACGCAATGACGTCGTGCTGGAGCGGGGGACCTACCGCGTGCGTGGCGAAGTCATCGATATTTATCCGGCCGAGTCAGAACGTGACGCGTTGCGAGTCGAGCTGTTTGACGATGAAGTTGAAAACCTCTCGTTATTTGATCCCCTGACCGGCGAGGTCGTGAGGAAGCTGCCTCGTTATACCATCTATCCGAAGTCCCACTACGTGACAACGCGCGAAACAGTGTTGCGTGCCGTCGAGACCATCAAGATCGAGTTGAAGGAGCGGATTGAACAGCTACGTTCATTGAATAAGCTGGTAGAGGTGCAGCGTCTCGAGCAACGTACACGTTTCGATCTCGAGATGATGGTGGAACTTGGGTACTGCAATGGTATCGAGAACTACAGCCGCCATCTGTCAGGACGGGCGCCGGGCGAGGCGCCGGCAACCTTGTTCGAGTACCTGCCCAAGAATGCTTTGCTGGTCATCGACGAAAGCCATGTCACCATCCCGCAGCTGGGTGGCATGTACCGCGGCGATCGTTCGCGCAAGGAAAATCTCGTTGAATACGGATTCCG
>JANOXY010000565.1:0-24583 GCA_031418675.1 Pseudomonadota bacterium | reverse complement strand
AGCGCTGACTTCCACGACCAGGGAGCCTTCGAAACAGAAGGCCTGTAGGGAGGATGGGGGCGTCGTGAGACGCCCCCATTTTTTTGTCCGGAATCGGACAGCTACTACACGAAGCGCAGCGAGATTGAACCCAGGTCCTGGAAACGCACTGAAATTGCGTCCCCCCGCTCAATCGCAATGGCGGCGGTAATGCCGCCGGTCATGATGAAGCTGCCAGCCGGGATCACCTGCCCACGCCGCGCCAGATTATTCGCCAGCATGGCAACCGACGCAGCCGGATGGCCGAGCACCGCCGCCGCTGCTGCAAGTTCGACGATGCGTCCATTCTTTTCCACCACCAGACCCAGGGTGGGCAGATCCAGTTCGTTAAGACAGCGGGCCCGCCCGCCAGTCACAAAGCCGGCCGCCGAGGTGTTGTCCGCCACCACGCTGATCAGATCGAACTTAAAATCCCGATAGCGTGAATCGAGGATCTCGACGGCTGGCATGACAAACTCGGTGGCCGCCAGCACCTGGGCGATATGACAACCGGGTCCCGACAACTCGGTGTGGGTCACAAACGCAACTTCGGCCTCGATACGCGGTGCGATGAACTTGTCAAAGGGCACTTCGCCACCGTCGGCATAAGCGCCGTAGTCACACAAAAAGCCAAACACCGGCTCGGTGACATTCATCTGCTTCATCTTCGCCTGGGAGGTAAGCCCACACTTGAGCCCGGCGATACGCACACCGGCTGCCTGCTTGGAAGCGCGAATGGCATCCTGAATGGCGTAAGCATCGTCCCAGTCGAGGGACGGATAGTCATCCGTGATCTTGGTCAGCGGCGCGCGCTCACGCTCGGCGCTTTCAAGTCGTGCCGCGAGCATCGTGATGGTTGCCTTATCCAAGGTCATCGTGCCGCCCTCGCCCGTGCTGCGTCGCGCAGATTGAGCGCAACATCTTCAATCATGTCTTCCTGACCACCGATGGTCTTGCGCCGGCCGAGTTCCACCAGGATCTCTGCCGACGGCACGCCGTGTTTGGCGGCCGCGCGTTTGGCGTGCAGCAGGAAGGAGGAATAAACCCCGGCGTAACCGAGGATCAGTGAGTCGCGATCAACGCGGATCGGGTGATCCATCATCGGCACCACCAGGTCTTCTGCCACATCGGTGAGTTTGTAAACGTCCACACCGGTCTCGGCGCCCATGCGTGCCAGCACCGCGTTGAATACTTCGAGTGGCGTATTGCCAGCACCCGCACCGAGACCGGCGACCGAACCATCGATACGCACCGCACCGGCGGCGACCGCCGCCAGGGAATTGGCCACCCCCATGGCGAGATTGTGATGCCCGTGAAAGCCAACGTCGGTCTCGGCACGCAGGCCCGCGCGCAGGCAGCCGATGCTGGCGGTCACATCGTCGGGCAGCATGTAGCCAGCTGAATCGGTGCAGTAAATGATGTTGGCGCCGTAGGATTCCATGAGTTTGCCCTGGGTGAGCAATTGTTCAGGCGTTGCCATGTGGGCCATCATGAGAAAACCGACGGTGTCGAGTCCGAGCTTGCGCGACGCGGCGATATGCTGCTCCGACACATCGGCTTCGGAACAATGGGTGGCAACGCGGATGGTGCCGACCCCACAATCCTTGGCCATGTGCAGGTGTTCAACCGTACCGATGCCGGGGATCAGCAGGGCCGAGATACGCGCCTGGCGCATATGGGGCACCACCGCTTTCAGATACTCGTCGTCCTGGTGGGCTGGAAAACCATAATTGATCGAGGCACCACCCAGGCCATCACCGTGGGTCACTTCGATCAGGGGCACACCCGCCGCGTCCAGTGCGCTGGCAACGTTGATCATTTGATCAAGCGAGATCTGATGGCGCTTGGGATGCATGCCATCGCGCAGACTCATGTCGTGCAGCGTGACTTTTCTGCCTTTGAGATTCATGGACCTTCCTTCTGCCTTAAGCGTTGACCGCAGCCAGATGCAGCGTGCCGTCCTGGATTTCCTGCGCGAACATTTCAGCGGTACGCAAGGCCGCCGCGGTCATGATGTCGAGATTGCCAGCATAGTTCGGCAGGTAGTCGCCGAGGCCTTCCACTTCCAGGTAAATGGATACCCGCTTGTCATCAAACACCGGACCGTTTTTCAAACGATAGCCGGGCACGTATTTCTGTACCTCGGCAATCATGGCGTGCACCGATTGTGTGATGGCGGCTTCGTCAGGTTTGTCGGCAGTCAGGCAATGCACGGTGTCGCGCATGATCAGTGGTGGTTCGGCGGGATTCAGAATGATGATGGCCTTGCCACGGCTGGCACCGCCAACCTTCTCCACCGCGCCGGCAGTGGTACGGGTGAATTCATCGATGTTCTTGCGTGTGCCGGGGCCCGCGGATTTGCTCGCCACGGTGGCCACAATTTCTGCGTAGTCGACCTTCTGGATGCGCGACACCGCCGCCACCATCGGGATCGTGGCCTGACCGCCGCAGGTCACCATGTTGACGTTCATTACCTGCTTGCCGACGTGTTCGCGCAGATTGACCGGCGGCACGCAGTAGGGGCCAATGGCTGCCGGGGTGAGGTCGATGACCAGCACGCCACGCGCCATCAAGGGCCGTGCATTATCGGCATGCACATAGGCCGAGGTCGCGTCAAAGGCGATCTGAATGTTGTCGGACGCCAGGTGGGGCAACAAACCCGCAACGCCTTCGCTGGTGGTTTTTAAGCCCGCCGCACGCGCGCGCTGCAGGCCGTCGGAATCGGCATCGATGCCCACCATCCACACCGGATTGATGAACTGACTGCGTAGCGCTTTGATCATGAGATCGGTGCCGATATTGCCGGATCCGATCAGGGCTGCGTTAATAGGCATGGTGTATTCCTCGCCGCTCAAGTGAAACGCACGCTGCACTGGCCAATACCACCGATGGCCATGTGCATATTGTCGCCGGGCTTGACCGGCTGCAGGGGCACCAGCGAACCCGACAGAATGACTTCGCCGGCTTTAAGCCGGACACCTCGCGCACCCAGGGTGTTGGCCAGCCAGGTGACACAGTTGACCGGCGAGCCCAGCGCGGCGGCACCGGCGCCGGTGGAGATGATTTCGCCGTTCAGACTGACAACGATGCCACAGGTCGACAGATCAACCGCGGTCGGTTTGACCGCCCGATCACCTAGCACCACCACGCCGCAGGAGGCGTTGTCTGCAATGGTGTCCTGGATCTTGATCTTCCAGTCGGTGATGCGCGAGTCGACAATCTCAAAACAGGGCATGACAAAATCCGTGGCGCGGATGACATCGGCATTGGTCACGCCCGGCCCACACAAGTCCTTCTTAAGAATGAAGGCAATTTCACCTTCGGCGCGCGGTGCGATCAGCGTCGTGCTGGCCGACACTTCGGCGCCGGTCGCGAACATCATGGTATCAGTGAGGTAACCGAAGTCGGGCTGATGCACATTCAGCATGGTCATGACCGCTTTGCTGGTGACGCCTATCTTGGTGCCGACCACCCGCTCGCCGCTGGCAAGGCGTCGCTCGAGAAAGCGCCGGGAAATCAGATAAGCATCGTCGATAGTGATGTCGGGCACCTGGGTCGTCAGCGGTGCGATGGTGGCGCGCTTGACCATCGCCTCGAAGAGCGCATAACCGAAGGTCGTGATTTGGTTTTTATCCATTTTTCTTTTCTTCCGTCAGCAAGGGCGCAGCGTGCGCCTCACAGTTTCAAACAAACGTTGCGTAACTCGGTATAAAACTCCAGCGAGTGCACACCGCCTTCACGGCCGATACCGGAATGTTTGGCACCACCGAAAGACGTACGCAGATCGCGCAGAAACCAGCAGTTGACCCAGGTGATGCCAACATCGATCTTCTCCGCCACACGATGGGCGCGTGCCGCGCCCTGGGTCCAGACCGTGGTGCATAAACCGTAATTAGTATCGTTGGCCAGCGCGATGACTTCGTCTTCGTCATCGAAGGGCTGCAGATGGGCGCAGGGGCCGAAGATCTCTTCTTTGATGATGGGCGAGGTTTCGGGCAATCCGGTCCACAGGGTGGGCTCTATCCAATAACCGCCGGCCAGTTCAGCCGGCATATCGGGCACCCCACCACCGGTGATGACATTAGCGCCGAGTTCGCGCGCACGGCGGTAATAACCGAGCACCTTGTCGCGCTGCTGCTGGCTGACCATGGGCCCCATGCCGGTGGCCGCGTCCTGAGGCACGCCGATCTTGAGGCCTTGGGCACGCGCGGCGAGGGCCTCAACAAAGCGCTCGAATATCGGCCGCTGCACATAGACCCGTTCAGTGCCCAGACATACCTGGCCACAATTGGCGAAGGTCGAGCGCGCAATACCATCAACAGCCGCATCAAAATCCGCATCGGCAAATACCACGCCGGCATTTTTGCCACCGTGTTCGAAGGACACATCACGAATACCCACCGCGGCGTTTTTCATGATCGCGGTGCCGGTGATGGTCTCACCGGTAAAGGTAATCGCATCGACCAGCGGATGCCGGGTGAGAAACTCACCGGTCGAGTCGCCACCAAACCCATTCACGACGTTGTAAACACCGGGTGGCATACCCACTTCGTTCATGACTTCGCCGAGCAGGGTCGCGGTGTAGGGGGTTTCTTCCGAAGGTTTGACCACCACGGTATTGCCACAGGCCAGGGCCGGACCGACCTTCCAGGTCATGAGCAGCAAGGGTAGATTCCACGGACAGATGACCGCGATCACGCCCTTAGGCACACGCACGCCGTAGTTCAAGGCGCCGGCACCGTCGGGTGTTTCCATGCGAAAACATTCCGTGGGTACGTTACGGATGATGTCGGCAAAGACCTTAAAATTAGCGGCGCCGCGCGGGATATCGATGTGACGCGCCAGCGAATAGGGCTTGCCGGTATCACGACACTCGGCGGCGAGAAATTCCTCAAAGCGTTCGTTGATACGGTCGGCGACCTTGAACAGCAGTTCGCTGCGCTCGGCGATGCTCATGCGTCCCCACGGCCCGTTGCGCGCAGCACGCGACGCGCGCACTGCGCGATCAACGTCGCTCTCACTGGCTTCGTGAATGCGGGCATGCACCTTGCCCGTGACCGGGTCGAAGTCATCGAATAGACGGCCGCTGCCCGAGGCCACAAACTGGCCATCAATAAAATTTTTCATCTCCGTTGCGGCCACGTCCGCACTATCTCGCATCGACATTTCAGGTCACCACACTCAGAAAATTCTCGTTCAGCTTACGGTCGTGGTAGAAGATCGCGCGACCGAGTTGTTCGGTCTGCCAGGTGATGGGTTCGCGATCCGGATACCAGGTGTAGTCGCCGCAGAACACCTCATTGCGGTTGCCGGAAGGATCAAAGAAATAAATGGTGCGGCCGCGGGTAATGCCGTGGCGGGTGGGACCGATGTCAATGGAAATGTCGTGCATGCTCATGAGGTCGGCGGCATGCAGCACTTCTTCCCAGGTATGCAACAGGAAGGACGCGTGGTGGAATTTGTTCGGCTCCGGGTGCTCAATAAAAGCGATGTCATGGGCCTTGTTGGAGCACGAAAAAAACGCGCCGATCATGTGCGGGTCCGGTGTCATGACACGCTCGGTGAGATTGAAACCCAGCACGTTGACGAATAGATCCGCAACTTGGGCGAGATTGGGCCCGTACAGCAAACAATGGTCAAAACGATGCGCTTTCATGCCCTGCAGGCCTTCGGGCCAGGGGTGGGGATTGAGATTGCCAACACTGGTGCCGACGTGGTCTTTTTGTGCATAGAGCTCGATCTGATGTCCACTGGGGATCTCGAAGCGGATGCGTGGACCGCAACCCTTCAGTTCACCGGCGGCGATGCGCTCGACCGCACAGCCGTGGGCGCGCAGCGCCGCTTCGAAACGTTCGAGGTCGGCGTTTGAGAGCACCTTAAAACCAAGAAAATCCATGCCCGGCTCATCGGCTTCACGCAACACGATGGAGAAACTATCGTGCTCGTCCCAGCCTTTCAGATACACCCGCCCTTGGGCATCCTCGCCGGTTTTGATCAGCCCCAGGCGCTCAACGTAGTGGGTCAAGGCTGGGCCCATTTCCATGACACGAATTGCGCAATGGCCCGGTCGTAATACGCCAGTGAATGACATCGTCGTTTCCTCCCAAACTTGTGAACGCGCGAGTCTCGCGCGAAATTCAGCTCACCCGCGCGCGTAACAGACCCAGCGCGCGTAAGGTCAATGGCCCCTCAGGGATCAATTTGCAGGCCAGACAGATGCCGGCCGCGCGGTCGGCTTCCGTGACCTGCGCACGACTCATCTTGAGTGTGCGGTATTGCCCGCCCTGGATCACCTGCACGCGGCAGATGCCGCAACCACCGCCGCGACAACCGACGGGAATACCCCGCCGCCCGAGACGTTCCATCGCCGCCAGCACATTCTGTTCACGCGCACATGGGAAGCTTAAACCGCTGTCGGCGAGCGTGATCTGAAACGCTTCGCCCGCGCTGGCTTCGCTCTGATGCCAGGTGTCAGTCACTAGAACTTCTTGAACAGCGCACTGCGGCGCGGCGGCTGAACGGCATCAGCAGCGGTGAAAAAGTGTTCCATGTGAATATGGTCTTCGAACAAGCGTCCACGCATGAGGCTGGTCAGACAGGCATCGATCATGGCGGGCGGGCCACATAAATAAGCTTCCAATCCCGCAAAGCGATTATCAAACAGGCGCTCTGCCACCTCGTGCACAAAACCGCGTTCACCGCGCCAATCGTTATCCTGCGCGGCATCCGACAGTGCCGGCACGTAGCGCAAATGGGGATGCTGCACGGCAAGTTCCGTGAACAACCCCTCATCGTACAGCTCACTACGGGTGCGCGCGCCGTGAATGAGCGTAATCGGGCGTGTGTCCTGTTCCTCCAGCAGCTCGCTTATCATCGCCTTTGGACTCGACAAACCCGAACCCCCGGCCAGGAACAACAAAGGCCCCGGCGCCGACTTGCGCACAAAAAAGCGGCCCAGTGGCGCGGTGAAAGACAGTTCGTCGCCCAGCTTCAACTCCTCATGCAGATAACCCGTGGCGGCACCACCAGCCACCTTGCGCACATTGAGTTCGACGAGATGGCGCGCGCTCGGCGGGCTCGCGATGGAAAAGGCACGGGGCGTGCTCAGCCCGGGCAGCTTGAGATTGAGATACTGACCAGCCTGAAAGACCAGCCCATCACCCTCCAGCGCGAGCCAGATGCCCTTGATGGTGGGCGTGAGATCCTCGATGCGGCTGACTTTTGCGCGGTAGTCACCGACCGGCAATTGCAGCGCATCGGGATCTTCGTCGACTTCGGCTTCGATGGTGACATCGCTCATGAGCGTTGCGCAGCACGCCAAGGCCTTGCCTTCCTCGCGTTCCAGATCCATCAGTGCAAAGGACGAGGCATGGTGGTGGTCAACCTCGCCGTCCAGTACATCGACCTTACACGTGCCGCACAAGCCGTGGTTGCAGGCATAGGGCAACCAGATCCCCGCACGGAGTGCACCATCGAGCATGCTCTGGCCATCGTCCAGTTCGAGGGTCTCGCCCAGCGGCTCTATGGTCAGTCGGAATCCCACTGGTCTTCAGTAGCCGGTGCCGTTGAGGCCATCCAGACCGGGTGCACTGAACTCGATATAACTCATGTGGCCGATGCCGTTGTCGGCAAGGGTTTTGTTGAAATCCGGCTGCCACGGGTTTTTATCGAGCTTCCACGTGCACTTCGCAAAATCGAGTTTTACGGTGTCGGGATGGGCGACATAGTCGGGCTTGAGCATGGTTTCGAGAAACACCCCCAGCGCCAGCGCGACGGGCGCACGATAGGCGGCCGGACAGGCGAACAGCAGGTGCCGCTCCCAGCGCACATAAAAATTGATGTCGCCGCCGTACTGTTCGACACGATTCTCCGATGGGTACTGGTAGGTGTCACCGATGAATTTAGTGGCCATAGGTGTGGGCCTCAGGCCGCGTCAGCCGGTTTGGCGCGGTGTGCCTGCTGCCAGGCTTGCCAGTTTTTCTGATCCGGGGAGCCACGATACTCGCCGGTATCAACGCCACGTTCGAGATGCAGCCACGCGGCATATTCAAAGATATCGCGCGCACCCCCCGCTTCACCGCGATAGATCTGCTGGGGCGGGATCAGAGCCTGCACATACTTCATAGGTTCATGGTTGAAGATGTCGGCGCAGCCGTCGGAGCAGCAATGGTGTTTGGTACCCGCCGCTTCAACGATGCGCACACATTGGGTGTAGGAGTCGTCGGGCTCGGTATAGAAGATCGGGATCTGACACACCTGGCAGACCATCGGCAGGCGATTGTTATAGTAACGCTCGCCGCGCTCCTCCGCCGCGCGCAAAAACAATAAACGTGGTTTGTACTGGGTGTCGAAGCTCTCGCCGTATTTTTCGCTCATCCAGGCGATTTCTTCATCGTCTGGTACCCAGGTATGCAGGCTGAGCGCGTTGCCGTACTGGTAAAGCGTGGTCCACATCTCATGGGTGAGGCGATATTTTTCCTTGCTCGCTACTTCGTGGTGTTTAGGCAGGCGAATGCCATACCGACTGAGATCCTGAAACAGCGCTGCGCCGTTTTCTTCCCAGTAGATTTCCCACGCTTCTTTCCAGGACATGACCTTCTTAGGCAGCATGTAATCCATCATGGTGCCGACCAGGCCCAGCAGCCGGTAACCCCGCCAGAACCATTTGTCCAGCCAACCCTGCACGATCGGCACATTGTCCTCATGCTGCTGCAACATGAATTTCACGACTTCGAGGCCGAGCGTCATATGCCGTGATTCGTCCGACTGCGCCGAGAAACCAAACGTGGTGGTGGCCATGTCACCGTTGTAGGCGGCACCCGATACAAAGGGCATAAACAACAGATTGGTCAGTACATATTCAAAGGCAAACGAGATCGAAGTCACGAACTCGAAGGGCCCGGCCGTCATGGCGTCTTCGAAGAAGCTCTTCGGTATGGATAGATACCAGGCGCGGTCGCGCATATGGGCGAAACCATGGAAACCGGAGAAAAACTTGTTGTAGTGACTGAAGGCGTGCAACTGGGTCTGGGCGTGGCGCAACTCATCGATGGACTGCATCTGACAAGCGATACGCGCACCCGCGCCGCGGAACGCGCGGCCGGCGTGGGCGAAGCCGCGATGAGCGGCGTATTCCAGTGGCGTAATGCCCTGCAGCCATAGTTTGACCGCGCTCATATAGCGCGCGTCGGAAATATTCAGCTGGCCGTTATTCTGCTGAAAGGCGTCGAGGATGGCGTAGAGCTTGCGCTCCTTTTCGGCCTGGTATTTCCAGTAGGCATCCATGGTCAGACGAAAAGGATCAGCCCACGCGTCCCAGTCTTTGATCTTGATGCCTTCGTAGCTGTCGTAAGGAAACACCTTATCCATGGGCTGATAGGTGGTTTCCCAATCGAGACCACGGGTCAGCAGCGCGTAGCGCTCTTTCAGGCCGGGCTTCTTGGATTTTGCCATGGTCGGTGTCCCCGTGGTTGCGTGTCGCTCAGCTTTGCCAGGACAGCACAAATTGATCGTCATCCTCATCGATGTTGCCACCGATGGAGATCAGGTTGAGATGGATTTCCTGCAGATCGAAATCACGCCCGAGCTGTGCTTCGATGGAAGCACGGCGCACTACCAGGCGTGCCGGGCAGTCGATCTTCACCATACCCGGCGACTCGCTCAGCACCGCCGCTGGGTTGTCGGACAGGATGGCGTTGATGAGCGGTTGCGCGTCGGCGTTGTTTTGGAACGCGATGAATACTTTGTCAGCCATGGTGCGTGCCTAAACCTGTAAAGCCAGACGGCCGATACGCGCACGTAATTCACCATCCAGTTCGGCGACGACGGCGACGCCGTCACCGTCCAGGGCAAATTCCGCGAGCGGTGTGAGGGCCGCGCCCACCTGCGGCAGCCAGTGGGAAATCCAGCTTTCCAGCCGTTCACGATTGGCGCTGGACTCGGCGGCGGCAATCTTGAGCACCGCATCCACCCAGCGGCTGGATTCGGCGTACCAGTCCACCATGAATTCCGACAACATCGAAAACACTGCACCGCCGTGGGCGATGATGCGCGCATCAAAACGCTCAAAAACCAGCGGATGAACCATGCCGTCGATAAGCAGGTTCTGCAGCACGAACAATTCGAACCAGTCCTGCGTCACCATTGAAGTCTCGACCAATGCCCGCAGCGGCTGCCACATGTCGGACTGCATCCAGGCAAGTTTTGCGCTATCCAGCAGCGCTGTGCTGTTGTCGCCCAGCATAAGACCGGTGCGGCTGAGATACTGCGCCACGCCCAGCTCGTCCATCATGTGCATGCCTGCTGCCGAGGTCACCGGCGCACCATAACCGTAGGCGCAGATGTAAGCGTTGTTGGTGTTGGCCGCCCACGCCACGTGACGTATCGGCAACACGAAGTGCGTAATCT
The DNA here is from genome assembly GCA_031418675.1 of Pseudomonadota bacterium. GTDB lineage: Bacteria > Pseudomonadota > Gammaproteobacteria > JADJYF01. The sequence continues at coordinate 14,158 of JANOXY010000565.1, read as the reverse complement.
TGTCGCGCCAAGTGGCATCCAGGCTCGCCAGCAGATCACGCTTCTCGACAAATTCGAAATTGCGCTCCTGGGAGTCCTGTTGCCGGCCGCGCTGCATAGTCCAAGTGCCGTAATAATACTGGCGAGGGTCTATCAAATCGTCGAAGTCGCGCATCGCGATGGCGGTGCGGCGCTGATCGTAGAGCGCGTAGCTTTGATCCCAGGTCGGCCGGTAGTGAAAATTCAAGGCAGGCTGCAGGCCCCACACCGCTTCCTGGTAGCGGCTTGCCGGCTTGTCACCACCGAGTTTCTCGGCGATGTGATCAAAGGTACGCCGCAGCGGCTCGATGCTGGTGGTCTTGATCTCAATCGACACGCGCTTCGCCCTCCTCTTCGTCGCCAGCGTGCCAGCGACGGGCCCCCGCATCGACCGCGGCGGCCTGTGCAGGCGTCAAATGGATCACCGCGTGACGCGCGCAGAACTCGGCAAACGCGGCCGGTGGCAGGGTCATCTCCAAATAAAGATTGGGATCGCCGATGGCGTACTGGAACTCGGTGAAGCCGTGGTGATCGGCGCAAGTCACCCGCACAAAATGGCGGGCAGTGGTGCTGCCCGACGGCTTCAATTTCCTGACTTCGCCCATGATCGCCCTCTTGTTCCGGTCGAGAGTAGTCGCGGCACTCGTTGTTTGGTGCCTGTTTTTGACACCCCGCTGTCCGGCCCCGACATTTGCGCCAACGCGTCGGTATCGGGAGCAGCGGGCACCGACACGCCCGTCACATTAACAAGCTAGAAACCCAAGGCGTGGGTCAACAGCTTGGAGGACGATTTTCCGCCAACGGATTTTACGTAGTCGATGACCAGCGGCAAAAAGCGCGCAACCATGCCCTGATCCATTCCCAGCTGTTGGAACGCCGGTGCGAGTGCTTGCGCAGCCTGGAGTTTATCGCCGATAGCTGTGCCGGCCAGAAGCGCACCGGCAGCGTTAGCCATCGGCGAACCAGCGGCATTGGCACCCAATGCCCCAGCAGCGATGCCTGCCATGCCAGCCTGGCTACCGGGGATCGCGCCGCCCAGGGACTGGGACAATTGATTGCGCGCAGCACCTTTCAGCGCATCGCCCGGTGATGGTGTTTGACCCATGGCTGCCGCCGCAAGCGTGCCCGTCGCTGAGCCACCGCCTGCCATGCCCGCCAAAGCTCCGGTCCCTGAGCCACCACCGGCCAGACCCGCTAAGGCCGCACCCTTGGCGGAGCTACCACCGGCGAGACCCGCTAAGGCCGCGCCCTTGGCCGAACTACCACCGGCGAGACCCGCTAAGGCCGCGCCCTTGGCCGAGCTACCGCCGGCGAGACCCGTTATGGCCGCGCCCTTGGCCGAGCTACCACCGGCGAGACCCGCCAATGCCGCACTCTTGGCCGAACTGCCGCCGGCCAAACCTGCAAGCGCAGCAGTCTGACCCGCAGCCGGTAGCGCACCCGCCACCAGCGTTTCATTCGGCAAAAAAACCGGCGCAGCACCGATGTAATTGTCCAGACCCGGCACGACAGCGCGCAGTTTCTGGAAGTTTTCCGGTGTCATCTGCCCACGCGCAAGTTTGAATATTGAGCCTGCACCGCCGTCCGCCTGGGGCTGGCTGACGCCGAGCTTGGCGATCAGGAGATCAGTCAGAACACCGGCTTCGACCAGGCCCGGTAAGACGGCCAGGCACAACAGCGTGACGAAGCCAAAGCGCGAACCTCGATAGTGCAGCATTACGAACTCCATTCATGGCTAAAAACACTGGTCGCGATGATCACCTATCCCGCTGATGGAAGATAGCCACGATGCGCGCTCGGCAGGCAGTACTGCGGCGGCATGGGTCCTTGCAGCGGACTATGACACCCGGGTGTCGGGGGATAGGAGAGAACGGTTCTGTTTAGAGATCCCGTGATCAAGAACGCTGACCAGAGAGCACAGCATTGCAAACGGTTTGTCGTGCGCAAGCGCCGGAAGATGGGGCAAGGCTGGATGGAATGTTCGACTGAAATCGAAGCCGCGAGGCAGGCAACGGGATGGCCGCAGCTGCCGCTGCGGCCGGCAGCACTTACTTGGTATTCAGCACCTCTAATCCGCCCTGCGCGGAGAAGTACTGCCCCATCTTGGCCATGTCTTCGTCCGTCAGACCCAGGGCTTTAACCTGCATGTTCATGATCGGATGGGTGCGACGGCCGTCCCGATAGTGCTGCAGCGCCACCACAATGTAATCGGCGTGCTGACCGGCGAGCGTCGGGTAGTCAGGGGCGAGCGGCTTGTCGCCTTTTTCGCCGTGGCAGGCACCGCAGGCTTTGAGCTTGTCATCGAAACTCAGGCCGCCAGCCGCCGGAGCAGCTGCTTCTTCGGCACTGACAAAACAAGTGGACGCGGCCAGGCCGAGGGCACCGATGACTACGGATAGGAATTTTTTGTTCATGGTTGTTTCTTTCCAGCGACCTTAGGTGCGACTACTTGCGGTAGCTTTCAATATAAGCGCCGATATCGGCCATATCCTGGTCGCTCAGCCCCGACGCATTTGCATGCATAGTGCCGTGCTCTCGCCCGCCATCGCGATACTGTTTCAACGCTGCTTCGATGTATTTGCCGCTCTGACCACCGAGTTTCGGCACGTGGTAGCTGGGATAGACATTGAAGTAGCCCGGCACGGCATGACAGCCCAGGCAGGTTTCCGCCTTTTTACGTCCGACCGCAGCATCGCCGTCGGCAAGGGCAGTCGCGGTGGCCGCCAATAACAGGACCGCGGTAAGAACCGAGCTCTTTCTCAACTTCATCTGATACCCCTTCTGCCGGCCTGGTCGCCAACGGCGGTGGCGACCAAGGTCACCCCGGGTCGTCATGAAAATAGTTTTGTCTGACTGGCACGCGTGGATCGCATTCAATTTGCACGACATGAGACATGCTCCCACGCGGCTGCTCGCTAAACCCTTACAAAATGGCAGGTACGCGCGACCGCGCGAATACTACTAGACCCGCCTGCGGAGTGGAAGTAAGCCACCGCCATGCACATCATGTAGGATGCGCCCGCTTCATTTACGATGCCAGCTCATGTCAGTAGCCACCGCTTCATACATCACTGCGGCCTTCACACTGATACTTTTGGCGGGTTGCGGGGACGGCACTCGCGGCAGTGAGTATTTTCCGCTCATGCCGGGCGCTGAATGGCAGTACCGCGTTCAGCGCGTCACTATGGATGGCGCAAGTCAGCTGCGCTACCTCATCAAGGTTGGGCTGCCCATGCCAAACGAGCCCCTCGACCAGCGCACCCGTGTCACTTTTGATGGGCAGCGCCTCATATACAAGCTGAAGGACGAGGGTATCTATCGGATCGACATGCAGCGGGCCCCGGGGCCTGCGTCAACGCAGGACATCCAGCAGCAGATGGTCATGCCCGCTAATCTCTCGCTTAAGCAACAATGGCAAGACCGCAGCGTGACCGCGGTTCTCGAAACCAAGCGGCCGCCGTTTGAGTCCATGTTTCGCTTACAGGCACCAATCGAGATGCACTACCGTATCGCAAGCCTTCACGCTGACGTCACCACCCCGGCCGGTGTTTTCAATAATTGCCTGCTCATCAACGGAAGTGGCAGCGCCGAATCTGATTTGGGTAACGGCATTGGCCACGCCACTATTGAAGTGACGAATACCGAATGGTACGCGCCGAATGTGGGGCTGGTGCGTATGGAGCGCCACGAACGAACCAGTGCCCCAGCGCTCAAGAGCGGTACGGTGGTGATGGAACTCGACAAGTGGAGTCCACCTTGACCGAGCTGAGGTCGAGGCGGTGTCGCGTGGAAGAATACCGCCTTCGTGGTGTCCTAATTACTGGCAGGAGACGTTCGCCGCAGCATTGCGCTCAAGGATTAAAATGATTAATGTTGCGCCCCGGTTTTAGGACCTAACCTGCCGGGAAACGTGGAACGTGCCGCCTTCAAGTATTGCGTGCGGCACGTACAAGAGGTGGCTGACGTGGCTTACGCAAAGAAAAAAGCTCCCGCCAAGAACAAGGCGAACCCACGTGTGCAGCTAAAGAAGAAGACCGCCGTATCGAAATCCAGTAAGAAAGCCACGCCTGTCAAGGCCAAGCCGAAAAATCCTGCCGCCCAAAAGACTGCCACCAAGAAGGCGATAGTCAAGAAAGCGCTCACCAAAAAGGCGCCGGCCAAGAAGGCCGCAGCCAAGCCCAAAGCCAAGGTAGTAGCGAAAAAAGTGGCCAGCAAAATCGCGCCAAAAGGCGCCGCCAAGGCCAAGCCCGTCGTCGGCAAGGTTATAACCCCACCGAAACCGGTTCCGGCCAAAGTACCCGTGACCAAGGCAGTGCCGCCAAAGGCTAGTGTGAAAATCCCCGAAACGACGGCTGTGCGTCAAGCGATCGCACCGAAGTCTGCGACGGCGCCGGCCAAAACGACCAAAACGACCAAAAAAGAAAACAGCGTGAAAGGAGTAAGCGCAAAGGAGCCCGCTCCAAGTAACAAAGTCAGCGGCACTCAGACACCGGAGCGGCAGATCGCACGTGCATCGGTTGCGGTTGCCAAACGGCCTGCTCAGGACACACCTGTCCCCGCGGCGCGCCCGCGCGTGATCAATCTGGATGAGTTGAAACTACCTGCCAGCTACGTGCCGAGCAAAACCGAAGAGTACATGAGCCCAATGCAACTCCTGTACTTCCGTACCAAGCTGCGTAACTGGCGCGACGAACTCATTACCGAGTCTCAAGAAACCTTAGACCACTTGCGTACCGAGATCCGCGACGTCGGCGACGAAGCCGAGCGGGCCAGTCGCGAGTCCGACAACATTCTGGAATTGCGCACCCGTGATCGTTACCGCCGATTGCTGAAAAAGATTGACGAAGCGATCAAGCGCATCGAGGATGGCAGCTATGGATTCTGCGAAGAAACTGGCGAGGATATCGGCTTGGCGCGCTTAGAAGCACGACCGATCGCAACCCTCACCGTCGATGCTCAGGAGCGTCGCGAACTCTTCCAGAAGCAATTTCGCGACGATCGATAAAAAGCGATACGACGGCATCCTATACGCCACCGGGCGCGCGTGGCGCGCTAGGGTGGATGCGGTATAGTACGCACGAGTGGTGGTGGATTCGCATGAATCCCCGTCAGTCACCTGAGCAGCAGTGGCGGTGGCAGCAAACGTGGCGGGAGCAAACATTCTTGTTGTTGAAGACCAGCGGGCCGTTGCGGGCGCGCTGCGCATGCGCCTGCGCGGGCTCGGTTACGATGTCCTCGGTATTGCCAAAGACGGCAACGAGGCGATAGAAAAGGCCCGGGATCTCCGGCCGGATCTGATCCTGATGGACATTCGCCTTGGCGACGGCATCGACGGTATCGAAGCTGCGCATCGCATACGTACCCAATTCGATATCCCTGTGGTCTATGTATCGGCCTACGCTGATCGCGACCTGCTTGATCGCGCACGGGCTACTCGGCCGGCGGGTTTCATCAACAAACCATTCACCACCAAGGATCTGTTGACTGCCATTAACCTCGCCCTGCATAAGCAGGAGGAGACGCGACATAGCGAACAAGCGGCTAATAGCGAGGTAAAAGAAGCTGACGCGATCGTTACCGCCGATCGCGATGCGCGCATCACCTTCGTTAATCGGCACGCCGAGAAGTTGACCGGTTGGACTCGCACAGGTGTGGTTGGCCAGCCGCTTGCCAACATCCTGATGTCGCTCTACGAAATGAGTGCAGCGGACGCCAGCACGCTGGTCCGGCGCACTTTTGAGCTGAACGCCGAACAATCAGTGCTCAAAGATGGCGACACTGGTGGTGACAGCCTTGTACCGCTCAACGATGCCCGGGGCGAGTGTTTCGGAATTGCTCTACGCATGACCGAAAAGACCGCGCGCGCGAGTGTCGCGACACTTTCACAAGCAAGCAACGCGCTGCGTTTTGTATTTGATCAGCTACCGATGGCCGTCGTGCTGGTCGATAGTCAATTGAAGCTGCTCTACATCAATCAACTGGCCGAACAGATACTGCGCTCCCATGCCACGGTCAGCATCACGCGTGGTCAGCTGTGCGGCACCGATGAAGCAGACCACGACAATCTGGCGGGTGTAGTGCGACGCGCAGCCACGCGCGGGCAACTGCAAGCACCAGACGAGGTTACTAGTGAGATCTGTACGATCCGTTCCGGCGCGGATGATCGTCGTGTCATTCTGGTCGCAACGCCGGTTCCCACCGACGGTGCGGTGACCGTTGCATTGCTGGTTTTTGAATCGCCTGGCTACCGCCCGGTGTCGGCCCAGGTGTTGCAGCAGATTTACGGCCTGACCCGCGCCGAAATCGTGCTGGTGCAGGCCTTGGCTAGTGGCTTCAGCCTGGAAGAAGCCGCGCATCACATCGGCATCGCCGTCAACACCGCACGCACGCATTTGAAGCACATCTTCATCAAGACCGGGGCCAAACGGCAGTCGGAGCTAATTCATCAAGTTGAGACCGGCCCAGCTTCGCTGCCGCTTAAGCTCGAAGTCCCGTTTTAGTCACTCGTTGGCGTCTCGATTCGTCGCCGAACCTGTTCTACAATCTTTCTCACAACGCCAGGATGGCGTTGCATCAACAACAGGGAGTTTGGATATGGATATCCGTCGTCTTGCGCGTTCGCGCGCCTGCTTTTTCACCAGCCTTTGTTTTGTTACCGCGCCCGCCGCGGTGTCCGCCAGTACACTGACCGCCTTCAGCTTCGATGGGCCAGGCACGAGTTTCGATGCTGGACCTGGCACATTGGCGCCGGGCCTCGCCAGCGCAGTATGGCGCGACGACGCGGGCCGCTTGGGGGACCTCGCGGGTAACCCCGGCCGCGCGCTGTCGGTAAGCGGCTTCACCGGCGCCAATACCTTGCATTTGGTGCTCAATCAGAGTGGCGCGCAGCGCTTTGCACTCGAACGCCTGCGCTTCGACATACGCGGCTCCGCCAGCGGCCCCAGCAGCTGGAGCATTTCCCATGGCGGCAACACACTAGCGAGTGGTGCGGTAAGCACCAGTTTCCGCAGTTTTGATGTGCCACTGGCACTGGTGTCGTCCGCCCGTGAGTTGGTGCTTGATCTACACGGACTGGGAGCCAGCGCGATTACCGGCACGCTGCGACTCGATAATGTGCACCTCGAAGGCGAGCTGCGGCCAGTGCCGCTTCCCGGCTCGATATTTCTCTTTGTTACGCCGTTGTTAGGCGCCACGCTCGCGCGACTGCGCGCGCGCTGCGCTCAACTGCTGAGGGGCAACGGCCATTCGCGCCAGCCATCGAGCAGAGGGAAGTACAGCCCGAGCATGATGGGGCGCGTGTCAAGGCCGGCCATGATGCGGCCGTAGCGTTCGAGCTGCGGTCGATAGCGCGTGAGCTCTGAATCCAGATAGGCCTCACGCGCACCGCCGCGGTGGCTGCCGGTCTTGAAGTCAACAATCCATCGCCGCGCGTGCTCGTCGACAAAAGTTCGGTCGATGATCACGCGCGCCGTCTGGTCCTGCTCAACCACGGCGAGGCACAGCTCGCTCTCGACCTCAACCAAATCCGAGGAGAACAACCAGCGTCCGCGGGTGCTGCGTAAGGTTGCTTCCACAGCCAGCGCGATCTCGCCAACCGCCGCTTCCAGTTCCGCGTGCGCCACGCCTAAGGCGCGCAGCTGACCACGCGCAAATGCTGCGAGCGCCGTGGTCCAGCCGTGACCGACGCCCACAACCATCAAGTCCTGCAGGACACGATGGGCGACCGTACCAATGTGCTTGGCGGTGGTACCGGCCCAGTCAAATTCAAGCGGCGGCTCGGTGCTGGTTGGTGCCCGAAAAAAACCGTGCTGCGGCAAGGTGGCGGGATCGCAACGACGCAGCATAGGGCCCGTGTGGTGTGCCACGGGCGCAATCGCGACCCTCGGGGCCGGTTGCAGCTGGGCGCTCGCAGCAGCGCCAATCGCAGGCCATAACATTCCAAACAGCGAGCCCTTGGCAGCCTTCGGCGGGGCGTCGTCCTGCTGCGTGACATGGCCAAACAGATGGACCTCACGGCGGGCGCGGGTCAGCGCTACATAAAGCAAGCGGACCGCTTCGGCGGCGGCATCTTCTTTATCCCGTGCGCATAAATAGTTGAACCACGGACTGTCGCCTTTAGCCGGCGACGGCGCCAGCAACAGGTCGGTTTTACCGCGGTGGTCGCGGTGCTCTCGCCAGGCCAGCAAAGCCCTGCTATCGGCGCGTGGCTGCCGACCGCAGCCCGGTACGATTACGTGATCAAATTCGAGGCCTTTGGCGCGATGAATGGTCATCACCTGCAAGCGCGCATCCGAAGCTGCGGGCGGGCTGGCGTAACGACCTGCCAATTGTTGTGCGATCCGCTCGATGCCGAGCGCAGCTGTTTCGTCGTCCAAGCCGGCAATCAGCTCGAGGTAGGCGCGTACATCGCCCACATGGCTCTCGTCATCGAGCAAGGCCGGGCCGCCGAGCGCGACCCAACAGCGTTCGATCAATGGCGCCAAGGGCTCACTACCGACACAGCCCAATGCTGCGCGCAGCACCGCCGCGCTACGGGCCAAACGGGCGTACTCATCGGCGGCCAATCCGGCACACAAAACTTCGTCGTCCAGCGCTTCCAGAATCGTGCCAGCGCCGCTGCTGAGGTGCTGCAAGCTGGCGAGCTTGAGCCCGCACCATGGGGCACGCAACACCGCCAGCCACGCGATGCTATCGGCTTCATGCAGCAGCGCACGGGTTAGTGCCAATAAATCAGCGATGCACGGCAGCCCGCCGAGCGCTTGGATTTCGCGAGCCGCGATGCCATGGCCGCGCGCTACCAATTCGGTTGTCAAGCGGCCCAGATGACTGCGGCTGCGCACCAGAATCGCAATGCTGGCGTCGGGCTCGGTACGGCGTAAGCTTTCAATCAAAGCCACCACTTGCGCCGCTTCGTGAGCACTCTCGTTGCCGATCGTGACATGTATGCCGCAGGTCGCCGCGAGCGCTGGCTTCACCGCAGTCTGGGCCACAAACGGCACATCGAAAATCGCTACGCTTGTGCATGCAACCGGCATGACGCCGTTTATCCATTCGACCAGTGCGGCCTGGGCGCGGAAATTTACCGAGAGTTCCAGTCGTTCCAAGACCAGGTCACCGAGTGGTGCGCCCTCCAGTAAGTCGGTGAACAATCGCACTTCAGCCTGGCGGAAACGATAGATGGACTGCATCGGGTCGCCGACCAGGAACAGGCTGCGCCCATCACCGCCCACCCAACCACTGGTCAGGGCCTCTATCAGTTTGTATTGGGTCAGGGACGTGTCCTGCACTTCGTCAACAAGCAAATGCTGCAGGCGATAATCAAGCTGCAGCGCAAGTTCGCTGGGTTGTTCAGGCGCACCCAGTGCGTCCAGCGCAGCCAGGGTAAAACGAGTGAAATCGACCCGCCCGGTGCGCCGCCCCTGCACGTCGAACAGCGCCGCAGCCAACTTCAAAGCCGCTATCAGCGCACCCACCACCTCGCTCTCGCCCGCGCCAAACATCACCTGCGGCAATTCTTCGACACGGCGCAGGGCGGCTTCGAGACCTGGTGTATCGCGCAGGCGCGCGATCAGATCGAGCATGCGCTGTTTGGCTTCACGGTGGGCAGCGCCAGCAGGAAACCCTTGATTTTTGTTCAGCGCGCGACGCCATCCGTCCTGGCGTGTCAGCAACAAGCGAGCGAGGGCCTGCCACAAGGCAATATCAGAGACACGATTAGCGGGCAGTGCCGTGATGTCGGCCAGCGCGACAATTTCGCGGTCGCCGTCGCCGACCCCAGCCAGATTGCGCGCCGCGCTGTCGGCCGCACTGAACAAGCTGTCTAGCGCAATATCAGCGCGGCGCAACAGGACACTCACGCGCTCGAGATCGCTCGCCACAACACGCGTAAAACCGGCCTCGAGTGCCGCAAGCTCGGCGCTTGCGGGCAAAACACGCAACCACTGGTCGCGCCGCGCAAGCATCGCGGCCAACAAGCTTTCGAGTTTGTCCCAGTCGTTATCAAAATGGGTCAGCAGATGGACAACAGCTGGACTCCACACCGCTTCATCGGCGATGCCGCCGACGGTTTCACGGGCGGCCTCACGGTACAGTCGTGCGGCGTCTTCTTCGACACGCTGAGCGCTAGGCAGGCCGGCGCTGAGCGGCGCCTGACGCACGATGTTCTGACACAGGGCATCGATAGTCATGATGCGCAAACGCGAGGGCTGGGCGCGCAGATCCCAGCCACAACGCTGGTCATGGTCCAGCACTGCACTGGCAAGGGCGTGAGTTGTCGCGCGAAACGGATCAAGCGGTGCTGGTTCGGTGCCAAGCTCAAGTGCAGCAATGATGCGCGCGCGCATTTCTTCAGCGGCTTTGCGCGTAAAGGTGATGGCGAGCACCTGCTCAGGCTGCTGGACGGTAGTCAGCAAGCGCAATAGCCGTTGTGTCAGCAGTGTTGTTTTACCCGAGCCAGCCGGCGCTTGAACAACAAACGAGCGCGCGACATCGAGCGCGTCGCGCCGCGCACGCTCGTCATTCGTACTCATGGTCGTCCTCGTTTTCATTCTCGTCATCGATAGGACCGAGCGGGGTGAATTCGCGCACACGACACAGCAAGTCGAATTCACACAGGCGGCAGGTCTGAGCGCCGCGCTTGGGCGCAACCACCGCCCACCCGGCGGCTATCTCCTTGCCCAGGGTGGTGAGATCGGCGTCCCATACGGCACATTGGTCCGCCCACTGTGCTTCATCCTCATAACGGCTTTCGATCCATTCGGGCTTGGCGCTATCGACGCGCCCATAAACAATGCCACGGGTATGGGATGGGCCGCCCGCGACGGCGTAAAAAGGAAGCTGCGGTTCATTCATGCGCGGCGCTTCCCAATCTCGGCGTGTGCACTGGCCAGTTTTGTAGTCGATGATGACTTCGCTGTTGTCGTCGCAACGGTCGATGCGATCAATGCGCACACGGAACTCCAGGGTGCCAAGTTGCACCTGGCGCGGCTGCTCGACCGCCACCACGGCAAAGGGCGTACGTGTGAGTTCAAGCGTCAACCAGCGGTCGAGCAAAACCAGCAAGCGTTGTTGTTCGACCGCCAGCACGGCCTTTTCCAAGACGGTCGGCGCTGGCACAACGGGCAGCGCGTGGCGCACCGCTGCCACAATCCGTGCCGCACGTTCTTGCTGGGAGAGCGCGCGGAGCTGCGCTTGTGAACCGAGATCCGACCACAATGCGGCCAGCGCGCGATGCACACCGTTACCTTTGTCGAGCGCACTTAAGCCGGGTCGCGGTTCATCCGGCGCGGATGCGTTAAGACGATGGCGCGCATAAGCGCGAAACGGGCACGCCGCCTGCGCGGCCAGCACGGCGGTGCCACCGCGCAAGATCGGGGGCGGCGGTGGACCTGCGTTGTCGCGAATCGATTCAACGCGCGGTGCCGGCTGCTGCCAATGCGCCGGTACAAAACGCTGGGGTGTCGCAACTGCCACCGCAGCGAGTGCCGGCAGTAGCGGACTCGCGCTATAAACCAGTTCACCGTCGCCGGCGCGATAGCTGGCGATCCGCACCCCATCACCGGCCGCCAGCGCACCAAGCAAGTGGCGCGCGCGCGCCAGCTCACGAGCAGCATCGGCACCGGGCATGCCGGCCTGCCGCTGCAGCGCGAGTGGCAGACAGGGTGACGAGCGTGCGGCGCTGACAAAAGCTGAAGACTCACAACCGGCCAACCAAAGCGCGCTTGGGGCCAATGCCAAGGCTTCCGTGGGCGTGACGAGGAATACCCCCGTGCTTGGTGTATTGGTGTGCGGCATGGCGTCTTGCAACATGCGCCGCAGGCGCGTCAGCGCTTCACTGGCAGTGTGGGCCGGCAATACGCTATCGAGACGTTGCAGACGATCACAAACGGCGCCCCAGTCGCGCTGCAGACGCAAGGTGTCCGGACGGAAGGGCGCCTCGCCTGGCCACGCGGCGAGCGCCAGCGCACGCTCGAAATATTCCAACCATGCGCGCAGGGACTGGCGCCGTGGTCGGCCCACCTGCAAGGCCAACAACTGCTCAAGCAGGGTCGCCATTAACGGACAAGGGTAAGCGAGCTGACGCAGCTCATCACGCACGACACTGAATGGCAGCTCGTAGCGATTGCGCGCGCGCAGCGCCGCGTCGGCCCGCGCGCGCGCGCCGCGCTCGCCGGCCGCACCGATGATGCTCGGACTGCGCAGCAGGGTGCTCAAGGCATCCCAGCGTGTGAGCTGCGTGAATTCGAGTATGGCCAGTGCGGTCACGACCCGTGGGTCGCGACTCAAGGGCAGGCGCGCAGTGACGTGCACTGTTTCGACCGCAGCAAACACATCGCGCACACAGCGCAAAGCGAGCTCCTGATCGTCGCGCAGACTGTCGAGTGCAACGACCACGCGCGGACTGCGTGCAGATGCTTCACGCGCCCACACTAGCGCGGCATAGAGCTCCTGCTCGCGATCGGCAAATGCACGCGCCGAGAAGTTGGCGGCGTCGGCCAGAGCGGGCGCCGGACGGTGTGGCAGCAGGGCAGTCACAGCGGGTGCCTGCGCAAAAAAACCGTGGGCCAGCAGACCCTGGTCAAGCGGCGCGCCAGCGGCCGACAACAGGCGCGCGTGATCGGTCACACGCAGCTCACGGCAGCGTTCAAGGTAGTGACTCGTCCAGCGTTGAAAGGCGGCCACGTCGTCATTGACCAGCGTTGCCGGCGGTGGCCAGTTCAAACGCCAGACATGCAGCGCGCGCCAGGCATCACGTGCCGCCGATGCCACCGCGTCCGGCGCCTCGATATCAAGTGTGTCATCGTCGGCGATCACGCCAGCCCATAGCGCGAGCTCCTGTTCCGGCGATAGCACGAAGTCGACGTCCACGCCGCGGCCTAGCCGCTGTGCCATTTCGAAACGCCGCGCGAGCAGGGTCGGCAGGGTTTCTACCGTCGGCGGACGCCAGGCACGCGCGCCGCCGCGCCGAGCGTGCTGATCAAGTGCCACGTTCAACACTCGCAGCACAGCGCCATCGGGCACCACGATACGGGCAGCGGGCACGCAGAGCGCATCAAATGGCTGTAAATGCATGTCCATCGCTAGCTGGCTATCCCCTCTATGCGGGCGCTGTTGGCGCAGGACGCCGCGGGCACGCTGCTATACTCGCAGCCGCCAATCTCGAGAGCCGTACATGCGCCGCGTTCTAGTTTCAGTCTGTATCGCGCTTATGTCGATCGGGCCAGCATCGGCGCGCATGTATCAATGGCGCAATGCCGCCACCGGCACCACCCAACTCTCCGGCACACCGCCCGCCTGGTATCGCAGCGATGAGCGCGGCCCGCGTGTTTATGTGTTTGAGAACAACAAGCTGGTCGATGACACCGGCATCACCGTCTCGGCCGAACAACGCGAAACGCTGCGTAGCGAAGCCTTTGGCCAGGCACGCAGCACAGATGAAGCACGTGTGGACACACCGCCCCCAGTGATCAGTGAGGCCGCCCCATCACCGCCACCCGCGCCTGTCGAAACCCCGCCCACCGCAGTCAAAGACCGCGCGGCCGTGGTGCCTGGCCCGTCGGACCAACGCGCGACCGCCGACAAGGCGGCTGCACTCAAATCCTTGATCGATGCCTGGGATCAGCGCCAGCTCGATGAGGCGCATGCGCTGATCGAAGCGCTAACGCGGGACGATGATTCCGCGAGCGATCGTCGCTGACACTAGCCGCTCACTCACCGCGCTTCAACAGACTCACCACCGCATCCCAGAACCCGACCTTATCGCCCTGCGCAATTTCGCGCATTTCCTGCAAGGTGTGATTGGCGGGATTGATTTGCAGACCGAGCGCGACAAAGCTGCGCGCCCGCTCGAAGCGATCCTCGGCGATTGCCTGTTCGGCGAGGATTGCGAAACGAGCAGCGACCGCCAGCATGCCGGCGCGCGCCTCGGCGTTGTCAGGATCGAGTTGCAACATCCGCGAGAAGTAGTAGTAAGCGTTGTCGTGGGGCGGCTCGGTCAGGCGCAAATCATCGAGGCTATGGCGCCCCAGCCACAGCAAAGCCTGCGCGACCTGCGCGGGAGCGGTGCCGGCGGGCATGGCTACCTCACTGGTCTGCCCCACTTCGAGCGTAGTTGTCGCGACCTCGCGTGGCCGGGCCGGCG
>JANOXY010000564.1:0-2128 GCA_031418675.1 Pseudomonadota bacterium | reverse complement strand
CTGGAGCGAGCCAGATATTACGACCGCGTGGAAGAAGCGCAGAAGGGTGGCCTCGACATCACCGCGCAGCTGGACTGGTTTTTGGATTGCGTTGACCGCGCGCTTGCGGGCGCGGACGCATCATTGGAAGTGATTTTCAGGAAAGCCCGTTTCTGGGAGTTGCACGCTGGCGCCTCCCTCAATGACCGCCAGCGCATCGTCATTAATCGGCTGCTTGATGGTTTTGAAGGCAAACTCACCTCAGGCAAATGGGCAAAACTCACCAAGTGCTCACCCGACACAGCACTGCGTGACATCGGCGATCTCATGACCCGTGCCATCCTGGTAAAAAACGCAGCCGGAGGACGCAGCACCAGCTACACATTGGCGATAGCCGGTGAATGACACATCCTCCTCGCCAGCGCTGGAACTGTCCCTGGCCGGGAAACAGCCAGCGTCGACCTCCACATCCCCAAACGGCGCCTGCACGAGAGCAGGAAGGCGCCCGTGTATCCTTGCAAATCTAAAAGCTCGCGTTGAATATGCAGGGATGTTGAAGCGCCGCCCGCCGCCGGAGTAGCGGGCCGGTGCCACGTGGCCCGTGGCAGGAACGGCCGCTTCCTGCGATACAGACATGCAAGCGCACAGCAGGATAAACGTGTACATCTACAGCACAACAAACTTGTAACCATACTGGCGCACTGGCGCCTGTGGCGTTTCCACGAACACCCCCTGCCGGTGTCATCGGCTCGGCGGTCATCCGCGAGCTGATGCCCGTCACGCACCCTTCAGGGCGACCGGGTGAGTGCGCAAAGCCCGGTCGGTCGTCAGAAATTTCAGGCCGTCCACCTGGCACAATGTCAGCAGCAAACGGTCGAACGGGTCGCGTGTCGGCGGTTCGGGGTCCGCGCTCGAAAGGACATGGCGCGCTTCAATGGCAATAAGGTGCAGGTCCATCGCCTCAACCAGTGCCGGCAGCTTTTCCGGTGCGACCGTCAGGGCGAGTTTACCTAGCCGCCACTTGATGGCGATTTCCCACAGCGTAGCGACACTGACCAGCAATTCGTTGTCTTCTCCCGCAAGCGCTTTTTGCATAAAGGGCGCGAGCGTCTCCACCTGCTTTCCCAGAACAGCAAGCACGATTTGTGTGTCGAGTAGCAGCTTCACGGCGTCAGGTGGCGCGTTTGGGCAGTTTGCGCAGCAGAAAATCCTGCGGCAGGGGCGCGTCGAAATCGTCCGCGATTTTCGAGATGATCGACTTCACCTTTTGTTTGCGCAAAAATTCCTCCAACGCCTCCCAGCGTATGCCGCCGCGGACCCGACGATGTGGCACGAGGTCAAACACGGGTTTGCCATTGCGGGTAACGGTGATCGTCTCGCCGTCCTCAACCTCACGGGCAAGCACAGTCAGGCGGTTTTTCGCGTCACGGATGGAAACGGTTTTCATGGTTGATAATGTAGCCACATGTGGCCACTTTGTCAAGCTGCGGGACAGGGGGCCGTGGGTCATGGGACAAACATTGGGCTTGTCACCCGCTGCAGGCATGATCTATGCCGATAGCATGACAGGTAGAACAGAGCGGCTCGCCAAGGCGGATTTCCCATGAACATCCTCCTCACCGGCGGCGCCGGCTTCATCGGCTCTGCCGTCGTGCGCCGCCTTTTGGCCGAGGGGCGCGCCAACGTCCTCGTCGTCGACAAGCTCACCTACGCCGGCAATCTCGCCTCGCTCAAGGCCGTGGCCCACCACCCGAACTTCACGTTCATGCAGGCCGACATCTGCGACGCCGCCGCCATGCGCGCAGCCTTCGAGGACGCCAACCCCGACATCGTCATGCACTTCGCCGCCGAAAGTCACGTCGACCGCTCGATCGACGCGCCCGGCGACTTCATCACCACCAATGTCGTGGGCACCTACCGCCTGCTAGAGGCCGCAGCCAGCCACTACCGCGCGCTGTCGGCCGAGGCCAAAGCCCGCTTCCGCTTCCACCACATCTCAACCGACGAAGTCTTTGGCGCATTGGGACCGACCGGCCACTTCACCGAAGCAACCCCCTACGCGCCGCGCTCGCCGTACTCCGCCTCAAAGGCCGGCTCCGATCACCTCGTGCGCGCCTGGGGCGAGACCTACGGCCTGCCGGTCATCATC
>JANOXY010000563.1:0-7387 GCA_031418675.1 Pseudomonadota bacterium | reverse complement strand
TTGTCGCTATCGATAGCGCGCTTGCGCAACTCGAAGCGGGGGACTTATGCCTGATTTTGATCGATCAGGTGGAACAGGCCTTGGCCTATCTCACTGCGCGTTGTCAGGAAGCCCAAGCGGCGGCGGTCGCCTGAGTGGGCCTGTGAGCGGCCGGCGGGTCGCGCCAAGCAGCGCGTGCCGAGCAGGCTGCGCGCGTTGCAAAGAATAGAAGGTGTTCTCCACCGTGCCGTCTCGACCGTAATCTTGAACCAAGAGTTCAAGACGGGACCTCTCGAGGCGAATCAGGCTTTCCGCTGAGATGCGGACATGCACAACATCGCTGATTGATCGGTCCCTGACGTAGTAAAAATAGGCTCAAAGATCTCAGGTCTTTGACGCACACAGCAGAGAACACCAAGCTCTAAATCGACAAATTTCTCCGAATCTTTAGCGGCCAACCGGCAGCCGCAGACATTAATGGCCGGAAGCCTTGAAAGCCAGCCCCAGGCCGCGCGACAGGACCTGCGAAATCTTGCCCTGCATGCGCGCCACGCTGGCGCCCACGTCCGACACTATAGACTCATTGTTACGACGGTATTCCAAGTATTCGTGGGCGATGTTAAGGGCCGACATCACAGCAATGCGTTCGGCGCCTATGACTTTGCCGTTGTCGCGCTGTTCCACCATCTTCTTGTTCAGGAACTGTACCGAAGCAAACAGGGCCTCCCGTTCGTTTTCTTTGCAGCCTACGACGTAGTCCTTGTCGAAAATGGTGACCGTAATCGGCTTGACTTCACTGTCGGTGCACATGAACGGGTCTCCATCGCCTTCAGGCGGGCAATCATTGCTTCAACACGGCTACGCGCCTGTTCGGTTTTTTCAATCAAAGTCGCGCGCTCGGTGGTCAGCGAGGCCTGCTGGCTACGCAGCGCTTCATTTTCAGTCGCGAGGCTTTCCACAGCCTTGATCAACTCATCGACCCGCGATTCGAGCGCAACGAGTTCCAAGCGGTCTTTCGTGCCTGCTGTCATGACGTCTGTGCGTGCTCACCGGGCGGATGGAAGGCGAGGTCAATATAGAGCGCTCGGCGCCGGACGGTCAACAGCGTACGTCGCATTCGACTTGCGCGCTCCGTCGCAATTAGCTTCTGTGCTTGTCATTGGCATGGGACAATCGTCGCTGCAATACAGCGAGTGCGCCGGAGTTCTCCCATGACAGCCACCAACTTGTCCCATCGCGCCGGTGTGAGCACTCGTTGAGCGCGCCACTGTACGAGCGCGTGGCGCGGGCGCTGGCGGCGCTGCGTTGCGATGTCGGCGCTGCCGAGTGCCACGGCATGTTGTGTGGGATGTTAAGTGGTCCGCGACCTTTTGCAGCGGCGCTATGGCTCGACCACGTTAGTGGTGGTGTGCGCACCATCTTTGATAGTGGTGAACCCCACGCCGCGCTTACGGCGCTTATGGACGCAACCATCACCGCGCTGGCGGACGACGACTACGACTTCGTGTTGGTGTTGCCGTCCGACGAGGCACCGCTGTTGGAGCGCGCGGCGGGTTTCGCGGCATGGTGCCGTGGCTTTCTCTCGGGCCTCGGCTTGTCGGGGATTGCTGATCTCGAGTTGCTGGGCGAAGATGCGCGGGAATTCCTCGCTGACCTGTCGCGCTTCGCCACACTGGGGCTTGACGCCGATGGTGACGAGGACGATGAGCGCGCACTGGTCGAACTGACCGAGTTCACACGCATGGGGGTGATGCTGGTCCGCGCTGAGCTCAAGCATGGCGGCGACGACGATGAGCCTGCCACCTGGCATTGAGGTGCGGCCCGCGCGCTGCGCCACCATTCAAACTGAACTGACTGAGGTCGCATGGAGAAGAGAGAATTCGCACGTCGTCGTAAACGCCTGATGGACATCGCAGGCCATGGCGGCATCGTGGTCCAGCCGAACGCGCCCGAGCGCATCCGCAATCGCGACGTTTACTACCCCTACCGGCCAGACAGCGACTTCTACTACCTGACGGGCTTTCCAGAACCGGAAGCGGTGTTGGTGCTGGTCCCCGATCGTCCACAGGGCGAGTTCATCCTGTTCTGTCGCGAACGCGACGATGAAGCAGAAACCTGGCATGGTCGGCGCGCGGGTCTGGAAGGAGCCTGCGAGCTTTATGGCGCCGACGACGCGTTTCCCATTACCGATCTCGACGACATCTTGCCCGGTCTGATCGAGAACAAAGAGCGCATCTTCTTCACCATGGGTCGCTACGCAGACTTCGATCAGCGCCTGGTGGGCTGGCTGAACCGCGTGACGAGCAAGGGCCGCGCCGGCATTCATGCGCCCGACCAGTTTGTATCCCTGGGCCATGTCGTGCACGAAATGCGCTTGTTCAAGAGCAGCCAGGAACTCAAAGCGATGCGTAAGGCGGCCAGCATCGCCGCTGCCGCCCATCGCCGTGCAATGGTGATGTGCAAACCGGGCCTGCGTGAATACCAGATCGAAGCCGAGCTGCTGCACTGTTTCATGCAAGCCGGCGCGCGCTCGCCGGCCTATCCGTCGATCGTAGGGGGTGGCGCCAATTCCTGCATTCTGCATTACACCGAAAATAATGAAGTGCTGAAGGAAGGCGAGCTGGTCTTGATCGATGCGGGTGCCGAATACGACTGTTACGCGAGCGATATCACGCGCACGTTCCCGGTTAGCGGCGAATACACCCAGGAACAGCGCCTGTGTTACGAAATCGTACTCGAGGCGCAGCTCGCCGCGATCGCCGAAGTACGGCCGGGCAATACCTGGAACGAGCCCCACGAAGCCGCTATTGAAGTCATCACCCGCGGCCTGATCGACCTCGGCATCCTCAAGGGGCGCTTGCGCAAGCTGATCGACGAAGAGGCTTACAAGCCTTATTACATGCACAAGACAGGGCATTGGTTGGGCATGGACGTGCACGATGTCGGTGACTACAAAGTCCACGATGAATGGCGTGTGTTCGAGCCGGGCATGGTCACCACTGTCGAACCTGGCCTCTATCTCGCCGCAACACTCAAGGACCTTGGCAAGCAGTGGTGGAACATCGGTATCCGTATCGAAGACGATGTACTGGTGACCGAGACCGGGCACGAGATACTGACCGCCGAGGCACCGAAATCCGTGGCGGCAGTCGAAGCGGCCATGCGCGAGCGTAGTGCCGCCTGATTTCGACGCTGTTGTAATCGGCGCCGGGCTGGTCGGCAGTTGTGCTGCACTGGCCCTGCACCGAGCCGCACGTTCAGTGCTGCTGGTCGATAGCGCGGCGCCACCGCAGCTGCCCGCCGGTGACGCGCGGGCCCTGGTGCTGTCGACTGCTTCCGTCGACATCCTGACGCAGTTAGAACTGTGGCCGCGACTTGCGCCCCACGCCACCCCTATCCGGCACATTCGGGTCAGTGATCGGGGTGGCTGCGGCGCCTTGACATTAAGCGCCGCAGACGGCGGCCTCGAATACCTGGGCTGGGCCTGCCCGGCCGATGTCTTATTGTACGAATTGCGCGCTGCAGCCATCGCTTCACTAGGTGAAAACGTCTGCTGGTCGACAGCTTATGCCAGCCATCAAGCGCGCGCGGACCACGTCGAGATTCACTTGCAGCGTGGTGTAGAGACGCGTTCGGTGCGTGCCGCGCTGGTGATCGGCGCGGATGGCAATCGTTCGTCCTTGCGCAGCGCCTGCGGGATCAAAACCGACGGTTACGACTACGGTCAGCACGCGCTGATCGCCGCTGTTGTCGCCGAACGCCCGGTCGAACACACCGCATTTGAGCATTTCACGCGTGAAGGACCACTCGCCCTGATCCCTTGTGGTGGTGCCCACTACGTCAGCGTGCAATGTCTCCACGAATCCCGCGCACTGGCAGCCCTGACGCTGGACGATGAAAGCTATGGCGCCCTGCTTGAACGGCGTTTTGGCACGCGCCTGGGACATCTCACGGTCACGGGCGCCCGCCGTGCCCACGCCTTGGTGCGCCAACGCGCGCGCCGCATCGTTGCGCCGCGTGCGGTACTGATTGGCAATGCGGCCAATACCATGCATCCCAATGCTGCCCAGGGGCTCAACCTCGGATTGCGCGACGTTGCTACGCTGGCCGCGTGCCTCGCCGCGCGCGCCGATCGCGATGCGGGCGAGATGACACTGCTCGATCGTTATGCCGCTGCCCGTGCACCGGATCATCGTCGAACGGTGGGCTTCACCGATCTCCTGGCGCAGGGTTTTCGCTCGCGTCTCTGGCCGCTGACCCTGACCCGCCGGTTGGTGATGACCTTGTCCGATTTGAGCCCCGCGACCAAACAGCGTTTCATTCAGGAAGCGAGCGGGCTGGTGGCACTGGCGCGCTCAACCGCTGCGGTCGGGTCATGATTTTCGATGTTGTCATCGCCGGCGGCGGTGTCGTCGGTCTGGTGACTGCTGCCTTGCTGAACAATGACGGTTACAGCGTTTGTCTGCTCGAACCGCAACTCGACCACACACCACCCAACGGCGCTACGGCGCTGCGCACCTATGCCTTGACCCCGGCTGCTCGCCGTGTGCTTGAGGCCGCGCAGGCGTGGGCGCCGCTCGCCCATGAACGTATCGGGACTTTCGACAGCATGGTGGTGTGGGATGCTGGTTCCCAGGGTCGACTCGAGTTTACTGCGCCTGCAACCCACAGCGGCGCGATGGGCTATATCGTCGAACATCAGAATCTGATCGCGGCCTTGGCGGCGAGTATTGCAATGCGTCCTGGTGTGAGCCTGCAGACCCGCGCGTTGAGCGGATTCACCGCCGGTACGCCGCTTGTTGTGACCCTCGCAGACGGGGGCCACTTGCGGGCACGGCTGTTAATCGGTGCCGACGGTGCCAATTCACAAGTGCGTGCAGCTGCCGGTATTCATCAGACACGGATGTCCTATCGCCAAAGCGCGATCGTGTGCAACGTCAGTTTTGCGGGTGCCCACGGCGGTGTCGCGCGGCAGCGCTTTCTTGCGACGGGACCATTGGCCGCGCTGCCTTTAGCAGCACCCCGCGAGTGCGCGATCGTGTGGTCGTGCAATGATGAGCGTGCGGCTGAACTGATGAGCAGCGACGACACGCAGTTCGCGTCAGCGCTGCGCGCGAGTCTTGAAGACTGTCTGGGAGCGGCTGCTCAAATCAGTGCGCGTGCCACGTTTCCTCTGGCTCGTGCCCAGACCGCGCAGATGGTCGATGGCCACTGCGTATTACTCGGTGATGCAGCACATCTCATGCATCCGCTCGCCGGCCAGGGATTGAACATGGGCCTCATGGATGCCGCTGCACTGGTCGAGTGTTTAGGCCCCGCCGGTTGCACGTCGTGGCCGTCAGCCGGCGCACTGCGGCGTTTTGAGCGCTGGCGCAAGAGTGAGACCCTGGCCATGACCGCGGTGACCGATGGCTTGCACCGCTTGTTCCAGCGTGACGAAGTTATAGCGCGACAGGCACGCGGCCTGGGCATGAACATCACGCAGCGTATCGCACCGCTTAAACACTGGTTGATGGCCCGTGCCATGGGCACCGCAGGCGATGTGCCGCTGCTGGTCAGATCGCGCGCCTGAGTCGGAAAGCGCGTACCAGCGTCGAAGTATCCGGCGAGCGCACCATTTCGGCGGGATCGCCTACGCGGTTGTTTGGTGGCCTTTGACGGCACCATTGGGCAGAATACGCGCCCCTTTCAGCCGAGCAGCCAGGCATGACAACAGCGGCCCTCTACCAGTCCCAGCTCACCAGCTTGCCCTTGATCCAACGTGGCAAGGTGCGTGACGTCTACGCGGTCGGCGCGCAGCATCTGCTGATTGTGACCACTGACCGCATCTCAGCCTTCGACGTGGTGCTGGGCGATCCGGTGCCCGGTAAGGGTGCGGTGCTGACCGCCTTGTCGAATTTCTGGTTTGCCCGGCTGCGCGGTGTGATCCGCAATCATTTATCGACGCTGAGATTGAGCGATGTGCTGCCCGATGCCGCCGAGCGTGCCAGCGTCGAGGGGCGCGCCATCATCTGCGAGAAGTTGCGACCGCTGGCGGTGGAAGCCATCGTGCGGGGTTACATCATCGGTTCAGGCTGGAAGGATTACCAGCGCACGGGGCAAGTGTGCGGCATCCCGCTGCCGGCCGGTCTGCAGCAGGCCCAACAATTGCCGCAGCCGATCTTCACGCCTTCAACCAAGGCCGAGATGGGTGATCACGATGAAAATATCGATTTCGAGCACACCTGCACGCTGCTCGGCCGTGCCCGTGCTGCGCAGGTGCGTGAGGTCAGCATCAAGATCTATCAGACCGCCGCCGACTATGCGCGCAGCAAAGGCATCATCATTGCTGATACCAAGTTCGAGTTTGGTCTGGATGCCAATGACGAACTCGTTTTAATCGATGAAGTGCTGACCCCCGACTCGTCGCGATTCTGGCCGGCCGACCAATACCAGATTGGCACCAGCCCACCGAGTTTTGACAAACAGTTTGTGCGCGACTATCTCGAGACCCTGGATTGGGACAAGCGGGCGCCAGCGCCAAAATTGCCCAGCGAGATCCTGGACAAAACCGCGGCTAAATATCGCGAAGCGCTGACGCGGCTTACGGCTTGAAGGCCGTGCGAATGTCCGAATAAATTCGGACCTACAAAAAACGAGTTTCCTGGATGTCCGAATAAATTTGGACCCACAACAACACCGGGTCCGAGTTGTAGGTCCGAATTTATTCGGACATTCAAGCGACATCACCACTTGCTGAAGGATTCCGCTTGGCCCTACCCCCTGTTCATCAATTGAGTGCCTTACCGGCGACATTACCCGCTGAACAAACCAAGCTGCTCGGTGCCGGCAGCTTGTTCCGGCTCGAGCACATTCTCTCTGGCAGCCACACCAGCCCACCCGAATTCTGGTACGAGCAAGCTAACGACGAATGGGCGCTATTGCTCAGCGGCAGTGCTGAATTGGAATTCGAAGAAGGGCATCTGTCACTTAATGCGGGAGATGCGGTGTTGATCCCCGCCCATTGCAGACATCGTGTTGCGCGATCAAGTCAGGCTGTGTGGCTAGCGCTACATTTTTCCCCGTAGGTGCGAATTTATTCGCACATTCAACTCCAGAGCGCCGCACAGAATGTGCGAATGAAAATGTGCGAATGAATTCGCACCTACAGGTCTAGATTGAGCCTTGCGTATCGCCTGCGCGCAGTTCCAGGATCTCGATAGCGGGCAGGACCTTGCCTTCCAGAAATTCCAGAAACGCACCGCCTGCGGTCGAGATGTAGGAGATGTCATCGCTGACACCAAATTTGGCGATGGCGGCGAGGGTGTCACCACCACCGGCGATGGAAAACGCTTTGGAGGCCGCGATGGCGCGCGCAAGGCGCTCCGTGCCGGCCGCGAAGTTATCGAATTCGAACACACCCAAGGGG
>JANOXY010000562.1:0-1768 GCA_031418675.1 Pseudomonadota bacterium | reverse complement strand
GGCGTGGATCAGCATCAGCGTATACGGCATCGTGCGCGCACGTCGTGGTGCGACGACAACCGCTACCAGCTAGCTTCACCGCATCGCGCCGTTTACGCAGCCCGGGTCTACTTCCCGTTTCGACGTTTTATCATCAATTGCCCGCACGCTAAGATGCCGGGCCGAATCCCAGGAGCCACCCCATGATCGTTGACCATCGCACCTATACCTTGCATCCCGGCAAGCTGAAGGCCTTTGTCGAACTCTATGGCAGCCAAGGCTGGCCACTGCAGCAGCAATATCTCGGCGACTGCGTAGGCTGGTACACCTCCATGGACATCGGCGCTTTGAACCAGGTCGTGCACATGTGGCGATTCAAAGATCTCAATGACCGCGCCGAACGGCGCGCGCGCATGCAGGCCGATGCGGCCTGGCCGGTTTATGCCGAAGCTGCCGCGCCTTTGATCCAGCATCAGGAAAACAAGATTCTGAGCGCGGCGCCGTTTTTTAAATCCTGAACCCCTCTCACGCGCCACCCGCGTCAGGCTCGGAGCATCGATGATCCGTTTCAACCCCTTCGTCTACTGCACCGTGGGTCGCCGCGCCGAACTTGAGCGCGGCATGGCCGGCAAGGACCCCGTGCTTTATCAACGCATGCTCGACGAACTGGCGCAGTACGTAACCCTGGCCGACGACGCCGGTTATGCCGGCTGGGGTCATCCCGAGCATCATTTGCAGATCGAAGGTTATGAGATGGCCAACGATCCAACCTTGACCGGCATGTGGGTAGGCATGCACAGCAAGCGGCTGCGTGTCATCACCTGCGGCTTCGTTTCCACCACACACAATCCGCTGCGCACCGCCGAAGCGATCGCAACCATGGACCATATGCTCAAGGGTCGCTTTGGTGTGGGACTGGTGCGTGGTTATCAGTCGCGCTGGGTTGAATCATTCAAGGTCAAGGACGCGGTTGGTGCGGTCGGGCCATGGAACAAAAACGACGCAGCCGATGTCGCCAACCGCGAATACTTCGCCGAGTGGGTGGACATCGTGGTGCGGGCACTGACCCACGACACCTTCAGCCATCACGGCAAGTATTGGGATCTGCCGCCCAAGGACTTGCACAATCCCCATCCCCACGGCGTCTATCAACGCCTTGGTCAAGGCGTCGACGCGGACCTGCATATCCGCGAGGTTGGCATCGCGCCGCGCCCCTTCCAGCGCCCCCATCCGCCCCTTTACGGCGGCTTCTCCGCTTCGATGCGCACGGCGCGCTTCTGGGCCAAGTACCGCGGCAAGCCCATCATCATGTCGTCGGATCTGGATTTTCTGAAAGCGCTGTGGGCGGCCTATCGCGACGAAGCCGCCAACCATGGCTACCAACCGGCTCCCGGCGACGAAGCGGCCTGGGGCGGTCTCATGATCTGCGCAAAAACCGATAACGAAGCGGCCGCCCTCGCGGCAGATATGAAGTGGTTCTGGCAGGACTGGGCGGTGCCCTTTGGTCAGCCCTTCCCGGAACTGCTGTTTGGCTCACCCGATACCTTAAAACGGCGTATCGAAGCCGCCACCAAGGCGGTGCCTATCAACGAAATGTTTCTGATCATTCCCCAGGGTCTGCACGACCGCGATCAGATTATGGGCTCACTGACTCTGTTCGCAGAGAAGGTCATGTCGGCTTTCAGTTGACAGCCCTTGATTCCCCCTTAGTGGGATTCACCAGCGACGACAGCACCAGATCCGAGAGCGTCTGGTAGCGCACAAAATTATCGGCCTCGTCCATCAGGCC
>JANOXY010000561.1:0-14021 GCA_031418675.1 Pseudomonadota bacterium | reverse complement strand
CCCTATCGCAAGCTTTACACCCTCAACCCCCTGCCCAAGTGCGAAGAAAACTATCCGTGGCTGCTCGATGGGCGCAACAAGCGTTCCGTCGCGCTGAATCTCAAACACAGCGAGGGCCGCGCAGTACTCTACAAGCTGCTGGCCAATGCCGACGTTTTTATTACCAACTACCAGCCGTCGGTGCTGGCCGATCTGCAGGTGCGCCATGACGACGTCCGTGCACTCAATCCTCGCCTGATCTACGCCCATGTCACCGGCTACGGCGAACTTGGCAGCGAAGCCGATCGGCCAGGTTACGATGCCACCGCCTGGTGGGCGCGCTCGGGGCTCATGGATCTGGTACGTCCGCGTGATGGTGAAGTGGCCTTATCGGCGCCGGGCATGGGCGATCATCCAACGGCGGTCGCACTCTTCGGTGCCATCATGCTGGCCTTGTATCGACGCCAGCAAACCGGGCTGGGCAGTAAGGTCGCGACCTCACTGATGGCCAATGGTCTGTGGTCAAACAGCATCATGGCCCAGGCTGCCCTGTGTCAGGCCACCCAGACACCACCGTGGGTCCATGCGGAATCACCCAATGCCTTGCTCGCGGTTTACCAATCCAGCGACCAACGGCATTTCACTCTGGTGCTGGTCAAAGAAGCCGAGGAATGGGCCAGGTTCTGCATCGCCATCGAGCGTGACGATCTGATGCTGGACCCGCGCTTCGAGACCGCAGAGTTGCGCCGCAGCCATGCGCCCGCCTTGGTAACGCTCCTGGATGCGGTATTTGCGACCCGCACGCTGGCGCAATGGACCGAGATCTTCAACACCCATCGCATCACTTTCGGCCTGGTGCAACGCAGCTTTGCGCTGCCGGACGACGCACAGATGCGAGCCAATGGTTTATTTCGCGCGATCGTTGATCTGCCGGGACGGGAAACCATCGACTCACCGATCTTCATCGACGGCGTGGAAAAATCCGCGGCTCACGCGGCGCCCGCGCTGGGCGCCCATACCCGCGCAGTGCTCACAGAGCTCGGTTATGCCACAGACAAGATAGACGCGCTGATCGCGGCCGGCGCCGCCGCCTGAACGGGGTCGGACCAACCGACCGCGGGCTCATCAGTGAGGCCGGCAGCTCAGATGCGCACCTCGTAGTACGCATTCAAAGGATTGTCGAAGTCATGCATACGGAAACGGGAGAAACCCGCTTCCTGGGTCATCTTCTGCGCCATCGCGGAGCCAAATCCCACCGTGCCCAAACCTTCGCCGTCGGGTGTGGACAGACTCGATGACATGCAACACAACACCGAGAACCCATACAGCATGGGCAACATGGGATTCGCCATTTCCAGATTTTCTTCCAATGACGCACCACAGTGGATATCTGCGATAAACCAGGTGCCATCGGGTTTAAGCGCTTTTCTGACCGCACGAATGGCATCACTCGGGTGGGCCATGTCGTGAATGCAGTCCAGCGTAGTGATGAAATCGAAGCTGGCATCGGCCGGCATCGGTTCTATCGCCGCATCGTGAAAAGTGACATTGCTCACGCCGGCTGCCGCTTTGTTGGCGGCGGCGCGGGACAGCGCATATTGGGAAATATCGTAACCATGCAATTCCGAGCGCGGAAAGGCTTTGGCGATCTCGATCAAGGCCACACCACCACCACAGCCCAGATCGGCAACCCGTGCGCCACGTTCGAGCTTGGCCACTACGCCGTCCAGGGTCGGCAGCGCCACCGGCACCAGCTTGTGACGAAACCACGGCGCCAGCAGACGTTCTACACCACGTGCCGCTTCGGGGCCGAGCTCGTCATAGGTCAAGCCTATGCCGGATTTGAATGCCGCCGGGATGCGTTGTAATACTTCGCCCATCAATTGCGGAATATGGGTCACGCCGCCGGCGCAGAACGCGGGGCTCGCTTCATCGGCCAGCACCATCGCCGCTTCGTCCGAGAGAAGAAAACGGCCTTCGCCTAAATAGTCGATATAGCCTGCTGCCGCTTGCCCGTGCAGCCATTCGCGTACCCAGCGTTCCGACAGACTCAGTTTTTCCGCCAGCTGATGGCTGCTCAACGGCCCCGCGCGATGCATCGCCCGGTAGAGCCCCATGTGATCACCCAGCCAGATCATGCCGGTGTTCGTGGCGCCGCCGAGATCGGCGAAAACCTTTTCGGCCAATACCGCTACTCTCGATTTGCCCTTGTCCGCCCCGGCCATCGTTGTCTCCTTATTAATTTTTGATTGGTAGTTTTTGGTCAGGTTGCGCAGAGCATTGCACCGACCGTGGGTAGTCCTGGCCGACTGGCCCAGATCAATGTTGTTCGCGGTCGACGATCACATGGTCTGTGATCACGACCACCTCGTGCCGCCCGAGAAAATTCGGCACATCGGCCAGTGCCCGTTGCCCCGCCGGACTGGACCACGCAGCGTCCATGGCGGCTGCACTTTCGTAGTCGATGAAAGCGAATCCGTCCACACCAAATTCAGCGCTTGCCGCTTCAACGTGACGCTGCACATAGCGCACTACGCCGGGCAGTTGGGCCGCGAGCGGTGCATGCACTTCCAGCCAATAACGATCAAACTCCTCGAAACTCATGCCAGGTTTGCGGCCGAGGATCGCCACCGTACGCACGGGTTTGTTCATGTCTTTGGTCTCACGGTCATGGTCGCCATTGTTGTTTTACCCAAGCAAGCTCCCAGTTGGATGTCTGATGCGTGGTGCATGGTGCCGCGCAGTTCCTTGAACAGCCAACGCTCGCCACGCTTTCCGCAGGCGAGGTGTGATGATGCCACTCGATAGAGAACACGCAGGCTAGGTGTTTAGCTCGGCCAAGGTCAAGCGTTGTAAGGGCGCTGCGATGCGCCGCACACGGTGCAAGCGCGCCAGCGCAGACAAGCCTTATGTCATGCCACTCCCGTCGCGCGGTAACGAACCTGACTAACGAATAGGGCCTTGGTCGCCCACCCCGGATGGGCAGGTTCCGGCGCACGGCAGCGATAGATGGGCATGGCGCCGGTTGGTGGCTGTGGGGTGAGCACGGATCATCGTGAACCGGAGCAGCAAGATGGACCCGAGCACCGCTACATTCTTCGGCGAAGGGGTAAAACTTGAAGGCGAACTATTCCTTCCCAGCCGCCTCAAATCGCGGTTTTGGTGGCAGCGAAGGCACTCAATGGCCCTTGCTGCCGCAGGAACAAATCGATGACATGCGTAATGCGATGACGGTCGGGCCTCCCTCGCGACTGGTTTGCGCGCTCCCTTATGTAGCGCTTAACCGGATCGAAACGAGTGCACGGCGGGGTCGGATCTGTCGCGACCCCGCCATCGCTGGTGTGATCCTGGACTGTCCGGTTCAGGCGCCCAGCCGTTGGAAGTAGCGCAGCTTGATATCGCCTTCGATCATCGCTTTCACATTGTCGATGTCGCCGCGCGATACGCGCCAGGCGAAATATTTTTCGTAGGCCGGTCGGGATACCCAGGTCTCGACGATGACAAAGGTCTGGGGGTCATCCAGGCTCTGGGTTGCATAGAGATCGATGCAGCCCTCAAAAGAACGGGTGTCCGGGAACAAACCCTTAAAACCCTCGGCCATGCCGCTGACATTTTCTTTTTTAACGCGAATCTCGAGTACTACGGTACAAGTCATGGTCGTTTCCTCTTTTGCGATTGTTAGGATTGGTCCGGGTAGCGGTTTAACCCTAGCAGAGCTTATGACGCAAAGCTTGGTGAGCGGCGCGCTGTTTCGACGATTGCGCGCGCGCCATGCCTACCTGTCCTGGTACACGCGCAAGCTCAAGGCGTTGTTTATACTGCGCACTCCACCTAACGGTCGCAAAACCGCGCGCCCTGGAGCTCGTTTATGCCGATGTTCACCGTCCGCGCTCTCACCCTAGGCGCAGTGTTTTCAGTCTTGATCTGTGGCGCTGGCGCCCGGGCAGAATCACCGGCGACGGAGCGCTGGGTTGAGCTGCCCCTGAGCGTGTCACAGAAAACCCTGGACAAAGTCATGGCTGTGCCGGTCATCAAACTGAGCCCGGGATTACATGCACGGCTACTGGTGGGGACCGGTCACGACCTGTTCGACCCTTTTGATCTGCATGTTGTTGATGCCCATCGTTTGTGGGTGGCGGACGATGCACGCAGCGGTGCGGTTTATGAAGTAACAATAGACGGCAAGGTCACGCGCATCGCCGACATCCATAAACACGCACCCTATGCCATCGACGTCGCGCCGGCGAGTTTTGGCAAATCGGCGGGCCAGATTTACGCCATAGCGTTTGCCGAGCCCGAAAAGCGCGGCGGTTGGGAGCTGCCCAATGCCATCACGCGTATCGATCCGGCCACCGGCCAGGACAGCGTGGTGTGTTATCTGCCGAAAAATGCCGAGGGTATTCCCGGCTCCGGCGGGTTTTTTGCGCGCTTCGGGCCGGAGAACTCGCCCTTTGCCGGCAAGCTGTGGATTACAGCTGCGAGCAATCACACCATCTACACCATCACAGCCGACGACAAATGCGCGGCGTTCAAAACACTCGATCTCGATCGTGAAGGCTCGCCGCGCGGCATAGGCTTCACACCCGATGGTAAAACCCTGCTGCTCGGGGTTGCTGCGCCACCGCCGGCCAATCGCAATAAAACCACCCCCGGTGGTGGACGCGTATTGCGCATGGCGGCCGACGGCACGCTGGCGAAAGCACCACTGGTGAGTGGCTTGCATGAACCCGGCGCCCTGGCCTACGCGCCGGCGGGCTTTGGCAAGTATGGCGGCGAGCTGTTTATCAGCGATGCGGGTGAATGGAATAACGACGTCGAAGCCACCGAAGCCATCAGCCGCGATGGTCTGCTCTATCGGGTCACGGCCGCGGGCAAGCTTGAGGTTGTTGCCAGTGGCCTGGCCAATCCGGTGGGCGTGGGTTTCATGGGCGATGCCCTGGTGATCTCGGACATCAATGGTGATTTCCATGTCGGCACGCAGAAGTTCGCCGATGGATTTATGTATCTGATCGAAGCCGATTGAGAACAAACGCGCGCAAACGCCAGCGCATAACCCAGCAAGCCCTTACACCTGCTTAGGGAAGCACGCGCTAGCGCGATCAGCCGCCCCTAGGGTGGTGTGGCGCGCAGCGCTGCGCTGCCCTAGTCTGAGTTAGCCCACGCAACCACTGCGGGCTCCATTGCACTGCGAGGTTTTTATGAGCGGATCCGGACGTTACGCCACAGCGACTTCGAGCACACCACAGATCGCCCCTGGCTGGACCTTGAGCAACGTACTCGCACCAAGTGCACTGTACGGCGCCAATGGCATGAAGATCGGCCCCGATGGCCAGCTCTATGTTGCGCAGGCCTTTGGCAGTCAGCTGAGCGCACTCGATACCACCAGCGGAGTGGCACGCACCGTGATCCCGGTAGGCAGCGCGGTGGTGGCGCCGGACGACCTGGCCTTCGACAGCCACGGTGTCATGTACATCACCGAAGTGATGAGTGAGCGTGTCAGTGCACGGCTACCCGACGGCAGCCTGCGTGTGATCGCGGACCATGTGCCGGTAGCCAATGGCATCACCACTCACGGCGATCGCATTTTTATGGACGAGATGCGGCCCGATGGACGGCTGCTGGAACTTTATGCCGATGGCCGCACACCGCGTGTGATCGCCGAACATCTCAATTTCCCCAATGCCCTTGCGATGGGGCCGGACGACTGCCTGTATTTTCCCCAGGTCGTGGATGGTGAGATCTGGCGCGTGCCGGTGGCGGGCGGGCGGCCCGAATGTTTTATCAGCGGTCTGGCCTTCCCTACCGCGGTCAAGTTCAGTCCCCGCGGCGAGTTGTATACCACCGAAGCTGCGAGCGGCGAAGTAACACGTATCGATCTGCACAGCCGCGCGCGCAGCACCGTCGCGAAAGTGCGACCTGGCATCGACAATTTTGCCTTCAGCCCCGAGGGTCGCTTGTTTGTTTCCCATTTCGTCGATGGCGGTGTGGCGGAGATCGATGCCGCCGGTGGTGAACGTGTACTGGTGGCGCCCGGCATGCTCGGTCCGTTTGGCTTGGCTTGCGGTCCCGATGGCCGCTTTTATGTCGCCGATGGCATGAGCCTCGCTGTGCACGAGGCCGACGGCAGACTTGTTGCACGCCACGGTCTGCTCATCGATCACAGCTTTCCCGGTTTTGCCCGTGGTGTTGCGGTTAATGGTAGCGGTGCGTGTTTTATCGCGACCAGTGCCGGCACCGTGGCCCGTTATCGCAGTGGCGAAGAGACACAAATCCTCGCCAGCGCGCTGGAACGTCCGACCGGGCTCGCGTTCGCGGCGGACGGTGGACTGCTGGTGTGTGAAACCGGCGCTGGACGACTCCTGCACATCGCTGCCGACGGCAAATGTTCGACCCTCGCCCGCGGCCTGGCTGCACCGGTGGCTGTTGCAGCCTTGGCCGATGGTTCGTGCTTCGTGTCGGAGTCGGCAGCGGGACGGGTCACCCATATCGAAAATGGCCAAACGCGCAGCGTCATGAGTGGTTTACGCGAACCTCAGGGTCTGGCCTGGCAGGACGATAGTTTGTACGTCGTCGATCGCGCGGCCAAAACACTGCATTGTTATTGGCCGGCGAGTGGCAGCAAGACCATCGTGGTTGAACAACTGCCGGTAGGTGCAACGCCGGGCATCGTGCCCAAGACCTTGCCGGGCATAGGCGATCTGATGCCAGGACCCTTGTTGCCCTTCGCCGATCTGGTGGCCTGCGGCGATGGTCGCATTCTGATCGGCGCCGATGGTGCCGGTGCGGTATTGGCCCTGCACAGGGCATGACGGAAAAAAGTTCGATGGCTCGTGTGTGGTGCGGTAATACGCGCTTCTGCAGCGTATCGATCGCGCGAACGTTTAGCACTGTTCTCAAACCCGATGGAGACAAATCCCATGGTTGGTAATGCAGTCACGCAGCGGCAAACCTATGAAGTCGCAGACTTCGCCGCCGAGGTCGAGACGGTGGTGGCAAACGAGCGCGATCAAGCGCGACTTATCCCGCGCCTCGAACCCTTGCTGGCGCGCTTTCTCGCGGCCGGCTCGCTACCCGAACAATACTGCCAGCCGGTGCCCGGTCGAGTGGCGAGTGAACACCAGGACTTCACGCTTTATCGCCTGCATCGCGGCAGCGACGATCGTTTCAACATCATGGTCGCCATCTGGCCGCCGGGCGGTGGCACGGGCGTGCATGACCATGCCGGCAAGTGGGTCGTGGAAGGGGTTTATCGCAATTGCCTGCACACCATTCGCTATGCATGCCAAGACGATGGCAGTCGTTCAGGGCATGCCGAGCTGCGGCAGACCGTGGCGCTCGATATGTTTCCCGGTGAAGTCGCCCACGTAAAATTTCCCGACGAGTCGATTCACGACTTCATCAATCGCTCTGACCAAGCCACCGTCAGTGTGCATATTTATGGTGGGGACATCACCCAAGAAACCCTGAACTACTTCGATCCTGCAACGAACACGGTGCAGACCATCGCCCATGATCTGAGTTACGACAACGAATAGAGCTTGAACGCAGTGGGGGTGAGCGCCGATGCTGTGCGCTCATGCAAGCCGGATTTTGGTCGCTGAGCTACCTGTCCGGGCCGTACTTCGGGCGCGTGGGCGACGCAGCGAGATGTTCAGCCGTCGGCCACACCGGCGGCAGACCGCCCAGCGGTGTGCGCCAACCCTGCAGTTGTATGCCGTTGAGTCCTTCAACGGCGAGACCGTGGCTGAGATGCTCGTGCAGCAGCCGCCGCAATTCCAGATTGATGACCACCCGCGTGTAACGCAGGCCCAGGGTCGGCCGGGCTGCAAACATGCGCGCGATCTCCCACGCCCGCGGCAGCAGATCAGGCAGTGGCAAAACTTCGTTGACAAAACCCAGGCGCAGCGCGTCGTCGCTATTGAGCTGCTGGCCCATCTGCAGGAAATACTTGGCGCGCGCCGGCCCGATCAAATAGGGCCAGATGATGTGCGCGCCATCGCCGGGCACGCTGCCATTGATGCAGTGGCCGTCCATGAACACCGCATGATCGGCGGCAAGAATGATGTCCCCAAGCAAAGGGATCTCGGCGTGGAACAGCGCCGGGCCATTGATGGCCGAAATGATCGGCGCTTCGATCTCCAGCAGGTTCTGCAACAGACGACGACGGTTGCGATACATATAGTCCCAGGTCATCGGCTCGCTCGCGGCCTGGGCGAGTCCGTCGGCTGCGCCTATGCAAAAGCCGTCGCCGGTGCCGGTCAGGATAACAACACGGTTAAAGGGATCGTTGGCAATGTCCATGAAGGCATCGGCGACCGTATGGGTGTGCGCGTGATCGGATCCAAAACGCAGTGGGCCGTGATCGGTGTGCAGGGCAACCAGCAGGATGCCTGCCTCGTCACGTTCCATGCGCACCGCTGCATATTTGTTGCTGTACTCGGTGAAGTCCGACATAGGGATCCTTTGGCGGTCGTCCGCATGTGTGGCAATGGCCGAACCATAGCCGTCCACAGCTGAGAAATCGAGGGTGGGTAGCAGGTCATGATGTTGATACGGGCAATGGTGTCGAGCGTCGTTGCACCATCAAAAGCCAGCGCGACATTTCACACCGCGTGCTCGTGACATTTGGCAGGTGTTCTGTCATATCAGCCGCTGGTGATTGAGCTTAAGGGGAGATCCATGGCCTACGAAATAAAACGCTTTCCGTATCCCGGCACCGTTGATGCCGATGGCCATGTGCTGGAACCACCGGACCTGTGGGAAACCTATCTCGAACAGCGTTTCCGACCACGCGCTTTGCGTATTGCCCTCGACAATGACGGCTTTGAATATCTGGAGATCGACGGCCAACCCTCGGCACGCACACGCGGCGGCAGCCTGGGCCTGCTCGGTGCGATGGGCGAAGACAATCGCACGCTCTCACCGACACGCCGTTACGTCGACAACCTGCCCTTTGGTGCCAGCAATCCGAGCGAGCGCGTGCAGCTGCTCGATCAGGAGAACCTCGAGCTGGCCCTGCTCTATCCCACCCTTGGCCTGTTATGGGAGTGGGAAGTGACCGACGCGGAATTGAGCCTTGCCTATTGCCGGGCCTATAACCGTTGGATTGCCGATTTCTGCCGTGACAGCGGCGGCCGGCTGGTGCCGATTGCACAGCTCACGCTGCTCGACCCCGGCGGCTCTGCGCAGGAGCTTGAGCGTGCAGTCAAAGACGGCTGCAAGGGCGCGTGGGTCAACCCGTTTAATCATCACCGCGTCATTCACGGCAACAGCGAGCACGACGTGCTGTATGCCAAATGTGTTGACCTCGATGTACCGCTGGCCATCCACCCCACGTTTACGCCCCACGTCGCGGCAGGCGGCATCTTCGACTGGCCACCGGGCAGTCGCGCATGGGCCGAAGCGATCTGGTTGCGTGCCATCGTGCAGCAGGTTTTTATTTCCTTTCTTGCACTGGGCACCTTGGATCGCTTCCCGACCCTGCGGCTCGGCATACTGGAAGTGGGCTCGGGGTGGATAGGGGCGCTGCTCGATCGTCTTGATGCTTACAGCGCGTCTGTGCGCATGCCCGGTCTCGGCAGCAAGCCCACCGCCAGCGAATACTTTCGCCGCCAGTGTTTCATCTCCGGCGATCCGGACGAGACCGCCGCGCCCCATGTGATCGATCACGTCGGTGCCGATTGTTTTCTATGGGCGACCGACTATCCCCATCCCGACCATCCCCATACCTGGGTCGACGATTTGACCCGTTACGCGCAGGTACTCTCGCCCAGCACCCGCGCCAAGGTCCTCGGCGAGAACGTCAAGCGGATCTATCGGCTGTAGAAAGACGGTGTGTTGCGGTGCAGGTATGCATGCCATACCTGCGCCGTTGTCGCGCCCCTAGATAGCGTCAAGCTCAGCCTTGTTCAGTGCTGCCTTGTAAGCGATAACAGCGGCGCCAAATCCCATCACGAGTGCATCCGCTGTCAACTCATGACCTATGGACGCTTCATCAAGGGCGGGCATGGCCGCCACCAGCTGCGGCAGATTGTCGAGATTCAAATCGTGGCCGATATTGACCGCAAGCCCCGCGGCCTTAGCCAGTCCGGCTGTTTCCGCGATATCGTCCAGCAAGCGCTGCGCATCACCGCGGCGCGCTGCCGCCGCGTAATTACCCGTGTAGATCTCGATACCATCAGCCCCAGTGCTCAGCACCGCGGACACCACGCCAGGATCGGGATCAACAAACAACACAACCCGCGACCCACACTGCTTGGCGGTGGCCACTGCACGGGACACTGTCTGTTTAACCGCGCCCCTTAGTTTCCAGCCTTCGTCCGAAGTAAAAACATCGGGCGCATCGGGCACCAGCGTGCACTGCTCCGCTTGCGCGGCGCGCAGGATGGTAAAAAATCGATCATCTGGATAACCCTCGATATTGAGCTCAAATTGAGGCCGCCATGGCTCCATGAGTTGCGCCAGGTCGAAGACGTCGCTACGGCGGATATGCCGTTCGTCGGGCCGCGGATGCACGGTAATGCCGTCGGCGCCTGCTTCGTAGGCAAGTTCGGCAAAACGCAGCACGTCGGGTACACCGGTGTGACGGGAATTGCGCAGCAATGCGACCTTGTTCAGATTGACGCTCAGGCGGGTTGGGGTCGACATCATTACCTCGTTACGACATGTACGCTCGTGGGCTTGCTGAGTATCTATCCTAGTGCAATGGATGGTCACATCGGGTGTGTTTGCGCTGCATCTTCGCAGCGCCGGCAAGTATCCCACGGTCTATCGTTTGCGAGCCTTGCCGAGGCAATATCCGCCTCGATTTCGTGGCTTGTGCTGCGCGCGAAACCAGACATAACATGGACCCGGGCCGCTAGCGCCCACGGTCCATCGCCATCACGCAGCGAGTGCGTCCCATGCCCCAGAACCATTTGCCAGCAGGCTTCGCTGACCTTGAGCCCTACCTTGAATGGTCGTTGGCCAGCGAGCAGCTTCGCTCAGCCAAACGCCAGGGCAGTTCTATTGAAGCCCTGCGCGCGTTTTACGCGGCGATGATGCCGCGTATGGAAGCGGTGCTGGAATTTCTCGCGGGCTTTGCACCTCAGGCGGTCACCGACGATGGCGTGCGCACACTGTTTTTGATGACGCTGTCGCTGGCCGAGATTGCACCGGCGGTCGAGAACTATGGCCAGGCCAGCGTGATCGACGGCTACGACGTTGCGCGCTTTGTCGCGGTACACGAATAAATCGAGTTAACGGAGATCACGCCGTGGCGCCCGTACCCAAGGCCCAAGCGCGCAGCTGGACCGAACGTTATCCCGAACTCGGCACCGGGCCGCTGCCGGTGGAACCCTATATTTCGCCCGCTTATTTCGCCCTCGAACGGGAGCGCATCTTTCGCAAAGTGTGGTTGAACGTCGGCCGCGTCGAGCAGATACCGCAGCCGGGGGACTACTTCGTCAAGGACCTCGCGATCTGCAAGACCTCGGTGCTGGTGGTGCGTGGCAAAGACGGTGTCATTCGCGCCTTCCACAACATGTGCTCCCACCGCGGTAACCAACTGGTGTGGAACAGCCACGGCAGTTGTCGTGCGTTCACCTGCAAGTTTCACGGTTGGACCTACGCCCTCGACGGCAAACTGCACCAGGTCACCGATGAAGAAAGCTTTTTTGATCTCGACAAGGCCAAGCTTGGCATGTCGCCGGTGGCGGTCGACAGTTGGGAAGGCTTCATTTTTATCAATGTCAGTGCTGAGCCTGCCCAGAGTTTGCACGACTACCTGGGCGAGGACTTCAAAGCCAGTATCGCCGGCTATCCTTTTGCAAAACTCTCGGGCAATTGTTTTTCGTGGTACACCGACGTTAATGCCAACTGGAAAGTTGCTCACGACGCGTTTGCCGAGATCTACCACATCCCCACCTTGCACCGACGCATGATTGGCGATGTCTATGCGAGCAAGGGCAATCCCTATGCCCATGCGCTGGAGTTCAAAGTTTTTGGGCGTCATGCCCGCGTATCGCTGTCCGCCAACCCTGACCGCCAGGCAACGGCCGTTGAGACCTTGGCGGGTCGCTTTGGCGATGTGGTGCTGCAACAGGTCAACACCGATGCCAGTGCGTTCCCCAAGGGTGTCAATCCCAGCGCTTATCCAAACTGGTCCTTCGATGGGCTCGCAGTGTTCCCGAATTGCCTGATCTATGTCTCGCAAGGCACCTACCTCACTCATATTTTCTGGCCGCTGGCCGAAGATCGCTGTCGCTGGGAGATCCGCACCTATGCACCACCGGCGGAAAACATGGCCCAACGTTTTGCCCAGGAGTACGGCAAGTGTTCGTTCCGCGACACCCTGCTCGAAGACGGCAGCACCTTGGAACGCACCCAGACCATGCTGATGTCGGGTGTGAAAAGGGAAATCTACTTACAGGACCAGGAACTGATCCTGCGTCATCGTCTGAAAACCGCGGAGTCCTATATCAATGGAAACGCTTAGGATGCTCACCCATACCACTTTGATGCTGAGGAGCGTTGAACATGCAGTTGCGTGACAAAGCCTGCGTGACCGGCATCGGTGAAACGCGTTACTGCAAACGCGCTGAAAAAGGTGTGGTGGGCTTGCAGCTGGAGGCATCGCTGGCGGCGATCCGCGACGCCGGGCTGGAACCGAAGGACATCGACGGACTGATTCCCATCGGCCTGGTCACGGCCATAGCCGAGGACTTCATCGATAATTTTGGCATCCCCGATGTGCGCTTCTCGGCGCTGATCCCCCATGGGGGTGCCAGTCCGGCGATGGCCTTGCAGGCGGCAACGCTCGCGGTTGCCGGCGGCGTATGCAATCACGTGTTGATTGCTTTTGGTCGTAACGTCAGTGCAGCCTCGGCCAAGGCTGGCGCGCGCATACACCAGATGCCGCAGTTCCACTACGTCACTGAGTTTGAGCTGGCCACCGGCATGGCCGCACCGGCGCAGATCTACGCCCCGATGGCGCGCCGCCACATGGAACTCTATGGCACCAGCGTCGAGCACTTCGGTGAGATTGCGGTTGCCATGCGGGAACATGCGATGCGCAACGACAATGCCTTGATGCAAAAACCCATGACCCTGGATGATCACCGCAACTCGCGCATGATCGCCGACCCGTTCCGCTTGTTTGACTGCAGTCTGGAAAGCGACGGCGGCGCAGCGGTGGTGGTGAGCGCGGCGGAACGCGCACGGGACTGCAAACAACGACTGGTTTATATCTCGGGGGTTGCGACCGGCCATCCGGATTCACCGGCGTCGATCACCCAGCGTCCCGATATCGCCGCACTAGGCCTGGGCAAAGCCGCGCCACGCGCGTTTCAGATGGCCGGTGTCAGCCATGCCGATATCGACGTCGCGGAAGTTTATGACTGCTTCACCTACGCGGTGTTGCGGCAATTTGAAGAAATGGGCTTCTGTGGTCGCGGTGAAGGTGGGCCGTTTGTGGCCGACGGCCGTCTGCGTCCCGGCGGCGCGCTACCCACCAACACCCACGGCGGTTTGTTATCACAGGCCCATGTGTGGGGCATGAATCACATCGTCGAACTGGTGCGCCAGCTGCGCGGTGACGCGGGACGGGCACAGGTGCCGGACGCTGAAGTTGGCCTGGTGACCGGCTATGGCGACATGGGCGATGGTGGTATCGCCATCATGCACAGGTAATGACGACGATGAATCAGATCCCAAACAAACCCCCGGTAACCCCGACCGAACTTTCGCAAACCTATTGGGATGGCGTAGCCTGCGGCGAATTGCGACTGCAGGCCTGTGGCAGCTGCGGTGCCCTGCGGCACTACCCGCGCCTGCTCTGCGATCGTTGTTACAGCGACAGCGTGCGCTGGGTGAAAGCCAGCGGCCAGGGCGCGATACACAGCTGGACCACGGCCCATCATCCTTATCACCCGGCTTTTGTTACCGAAGTGCCTTACGTGTTGGTCATGGTCGATCTGGACGAAGGTCCGCGTGCCTTGGGACGCTGGGCCGGTGGTGAGCTGGCCATCGGGGTGCGGGTCGCCGGTCGTTTTGTCGCGCGCGAC
>JANOXY010000560.1:0-1832 GCA_031418675.1 Pseudomonadota bacterium | reverse complement strand
CAGCAGTCATGCGCAGCGGTCAGCCCGGCGCTGTGCTGTTGATCGACCTCGACGGATTTAAGGCCATCAACGATCTGCACGGCCACGAAGCGGGTGATCTGCTGCTGGTGCAAGTGGCTCAGCGTTTGCAGGCTGAGTTGCGCGAGATCGACACCGTGGCGCGTCTGGGCGGCGACGAGTTCGTGGTGATCTTTGACGAGTTGGGCGGTGACAGTACCCAAATCAGCAGTCAGGCGCGGGCTGTCGCGGAAAAAATCCGCGCCGCATTAGCGCAACCTTTTTGTCTTTCCGATGACGACGCCACCAAGGCCGTGGCGTGCAGCGCCAGCATTGGCGTGGCCATGTTTACTCGCCAGGGACCTGGTGCTCTTGATGCTATGCGCTTGGCCGACCAGGCGATGTACGAGGCCAAGCACGCGGGCGGCAATCAGGTCAAGATGGTCTAGCGGCTGGTCTCTCTCCGCGACCGCCCGTTTGACGCTTGGGATGACTTGGATTTCGAGCATCGACTGGATCTTTCGAAAGGCATAGGGCTTATCGCTTTGAGCTTCCAGCGGCGCGCCGCGCTCAATGGATATTGCGAACACGCATTCGAGAACGATGTCTTCGCCTGACCTCGCACAGGATCGTGCCGTGCACCGCACCCTGGGCAAGATGATGCATGCCGATGAGCCGCCACATGCGCTGCGCTGTTGCGCGCTTTACGCGCACGACAGCTCAGCTGATAGTGCGCATGATGTCCGTATCGATCAGCAAGGTCGCGCCGACGTCTGCGTGGGAGTAGGACGCATACAGCGAGCCGTTTACCGAAACATCCACGCCCGCCACCCAGCCTTGGCCGACCGAGCTGACACTGTCACCGCTATTGCCGTCGATGAGCAACTCATGGGTGGCGGTGTCGAGGAACGAGCCCGTGCGGTCGGGTAAATCGAGCACATCGCGCACATCGAGGCTCAGGCTGTTGTTGCCACTACCGGTCAGGTTGATGCGCTCGACGCCGGTAATACGGTTATCGGCAATCAGTGTCAGGTCGAGTGCCACACCGCTGCCGTCGAAACGCAGGGTGTCGAGGCCACCGCCACCATCAAGGTCGCGCGCGCCGTTATGCCACACCAGCGTGTCGTCACCACCACCGCCACGCAGTACGTCGGCGCCGCCAGCGCCATCGAGCGTGTCATCGCCGAGGCCGCCGATGAGGCGCTCATCGGCGCTCGTGCCGGTAAGGGTGTCGTTGCCTGTGCTGCCTTGTTGGTCGACCGTGCCGGTGAAGTCGCGGCCGAAGATCACGTAGCTCGCACCGGAGTCGCTGCCATTCGGGTCGGCAGTGGGAGCGCCCACCATGAGGTCATCGAAGCCATCGCCGTTGATGTCACCAGCGGCGCTGACAACGGAGCCGCTGTGGTCATCCGCTGCGACCCCATCGAGGCGGAAGCCGTTGCTGCCGTCGAGGGTGTAGAGATTAATCGTGGCAGCAAAGCCGCTCGCTTTACCGAACACCACGTAGCTCGAACCGGATTCGCTGCCATTCGGGTCGGCACGGAACGCGCCCACCACGAGGTCATCAAAACCGTCACCGTTGACGTCACCTGCGGCGCTGACGGCGCGGCCGCTGTAGTC
This sequence comes from Pseudomonadota bacterium, assembly GCA_031418675.1. GTDB lineage: Bacteria > Pseudomonadota > Gammaproteobacteria > JADJYF01. The sequence continues at coordinate 215 of JANOXY010000560.1, read as the reverse complement.
ATCCGCCGCGACCCCATCAAGGCGGAAGCCGTTCGTGCCATCGAGGGTGTTGAGATTGATAGTCGCCGCAAAGTTGTCCGCCTTGCCGAACACCACGTAGCTCGCACCGGAGGCGTCGCCATGCGGGACGGCAGTGGGAGCGCCCACCATGAGGTCATCAAAGCCATCGCCGTTGACGTCGCCAGCCGCGCTGACAACGAAGCCGCTCTGGTCAT
>JANOXY010000559.1:0-2577 GCA_031418675.1 Pseudomonadota bacterium | reverse complement strand
CTGGTTCGGTTTGTAGGTCCGACTTCAGTCGGACATCCGCGACAGAAAAAAAGCGGCCGAGCCCCGCGACTCGACCGCTTCTGAGACGGTCTTTAGCTGTCTGCGTTGAAGATATCGCGATGCAGCTTCCAGGCGCCGCCTTCTTTTTTCCATACCACGAGGTATTTGCCGGCGCCCAGCACCGCACCATCGGCTCCCTTGAGGGCGAAGACGCCACATTCAATGGCGGTGGTGCCCAATTCATCAACTTCCTGGGTTTTGAGCGTTGCGCTCTTGATCCCCATGTCCACGGCGCCCGCCCAATAAGCAGCAATGTTTTTTGCGCCCTTCATGGCGGGTACGCCAGCCGGCATCAGCAAAGCCTTCTTGCTGTAACAAGTGGCGATGGCGCTGGCATTGCCTGCAGCGAGATGGCCTAGCAGGACTTTATTGGCCGCCTTGATGGCGTCTGTGGTGGTCAGTTTCTTCTTAGCCGCCGGGGCTGCTTTTTTTGCAGCGGTAGCCGGTTTCTTCTTCGCCGCGCCAGCAGCTTTTTTCTTGGTCGCCATGAAAGATTCTCCCGATAACAAATTATTCGACTGGTTCTGCTGCTGCGCGCTGGTCGATCGCGGCGACACCCCCCCAAGGGCGCGCCGTTACTGCGCCGCTGCCGATGACTTCAGCTTGCTTACCCGTGCGCATAGGCAACGCGGTAATAGTAGACCAACGCGCTCCCCATGTAAGTGGGCGCGTCGCGCTCAACGGCGACGCGCCTTGGCGGCAATGCTTTTCAACTCTGTAAGGGCGCCAATGGTGTGGTCGGCCCTAATGTTCACGCGTCCGGTCTGTAGCGGCGGGAGGATGCCGCCATCGGTAATCAGGGCGGTCTGCATGCCCAATGCGTTCGCGCCGATGATGTCGTGTTCGGGAGAATCACCGACGAACAGCACATCCTTGGCGCTCAGACCCGAGCGCGCCAGCGCCACTTCGAAAAAACGTCGGTCTGGCTTGCACGACTGTGCTTCTTCAGAGCTGGTCCAGTGATCAAAATAGCGCGCCAGACCCTCGCGCTCGATCAAGGGCATGAGCATGTCGTCGTCGATATTCGATACCACCGAGAGGTAAAGCCCCAGGTCTTTCAGGTGTGCGAGGGTATCGACGCAATCGTCTTTCAGTACCAGGCAATCGACCATGGCACTGCGATGGGCTTCGAGGTACCAGTCGTGCACGGCCCCATCGTGGGGCGCACTCAGCAGTGTGGCAAAGCGTTTGAAAGTGTCGCGGAAAAAATCGGCATGCAGGTAGTAGGCGCGGTCAGCGTATTCAAGCGCCATGTCGCGCGAGGCCTGGGTATAGGCGTCCCTGATCTGTTCGCCGCTGGCCGTTGCACCCAGACGTGCCACCGCCTCGGTGATCAGCGGCACGGTCACGCGCGGCACATTGCGATAGCTGAATAAAGTCCCGCCCAGATCAAAAAATACGCCTTGCATGGTGTTGGCCTCAGTTCAGCACACTGGCGAGACGCTCGCGCCAGGCTTGGTCGGTGAAATCCATTTTGATCGGAGTGACAGCCACGGCTTTGGCCGCGATGGCCTGCAGATCGGTGTCCGGCAATGCATTGCCACTGGTGTAGGCAATTTTCACCCAGTAATAGGGCTGCGCACGCGCATCCACCCGCGGCACGATGGAGAACGAACCCGGTGGGCGCCGGCCTTGGCTGGTGAGCCGTACGCCGCTGACCTCAGCCACCGGTACGTCGGGAAAATTAACGTTGATAAACGAACCTGCGGGCCACGGTTCAAGGCCGACGAGTTTGTCCAATAGATCCGGACAGAAAGCTTGCGCAGGACCAAAGTCGGCGACCGCGCCGGGTGCGCGCACTTGCGAGAGGGCTATTGAACGGATGCCGAACAAAGTCGTTTCCATGGCCGCGGCGATGGTGCCCGAGTAGGTCACGTCCTCGGCCAGGTTGGCGCCGCTGTTGATCCCCGATAGCAGCAGGGTCGGTGGTGCGTCAGCCATGACCTGGGAGAGTGCCATCAGCACACAGTCGGTCGGCGTGCCAGCGACTTGATAGTGACGCGCATCGAGCTGCCGCATGCGAATGGGTAAGGTCAGTGAAATCGAATGACCGGCGCCGCTGCGTTCCTGATCCGGGGCCACCACCCACACATCGTCGGTAATGGCGAGCGCCATCTGTTCCAGAAGGTTGATGCCCGGTGCGTGGATGCCATCGTCGTTGGTAATGAGAATGCGGTGATGGGGGTGAGATTTATTCATGGACACAAGTATAGCGACTTCGTCCTGAAGCCGAACCAGCGAAGCAAACGACTAAAAACAGTGCGCCCAGCGCACACAACGCCGCGCACAGATAATCAAGCTTGAGTGGTTCCTTGGATGCGAGCGCGAATGCTCGCGCGAGGTGGCGCCGTTCAACCCACCCGGCGCTTCAGCCAGCGTAACAAAGGGCCGAGCACCGGCAGTTGCTCATAGACCTCGCCGGCCGCATCCCAATAATCACGATGCACAACGACACGGCCGTCGGCGCCGAAGCAAACATGGGAGGCACCATGAATGTGCCGTTCGCGCTGTGGTTGC
>JANOXY010000558.1:0-4769 GCA_031418675.1 Pseudomonadota bacterium | reverse complement strand
ATAAATTCGCACCTACGGGTTGCTGGCCTCGATTGGCGGTAATTAGGTGTTGCTTCAGCGATCGCCTGCGATCAGCACACCTGCGCTGGCAAGCGCGGCGATGCGCGGCGGATCGTAGTCAAGCAACCGCGACAACACCGCACCATTGTGCTCACCGAGCAAAGGCGCCACGAGCTCCGGACGCTCAGGCTGGGCGGAGAAACGCAGCGGAAAGCCCGGAATAGCGAGCGGACCCAAGACCGGGTCTTCGATAAATCGCACCATCTCGCGTTCGAGAAAATAACGCTCGGTCAGTGCTTCTACCGGATTCAGTACCGGCGCGGCGGGCACCCGATGCAGTTCAAGATGAGCCAGCACCGCGGCGTTGTCTGCAAAACCCAGCAGCCACTCTTCGATGATAGCGATGACCTCAAGCTGATTGGCAGCGCGCCTGTCGGCTTGGGCAAAACGTTCGTCGTGTTCGAGCTCTGGTCGGCCCAAGGCGGCACAAACGTTTTTCCATTGCGGTTGCAGGGCGAGGATCACGAGATAACCGCTGGGCCCTTTGAACACCCCAAACGGACACACCATCGCATGGTGATTGCCCATACGCTTGGCGGTGAACTGGCCGTGGCTCAAGGTATGGGCCTGCAGCGCGATGTCCTGCATGTGGAACATGGCGTCAACCATGCTCAGATCCAGCCACTGGCCCTGGCCGGTGCGGGCGCGATGATAGAGCGCAAAGCCTACGGCCGAAAAAGCGTGCACGCCGCTACCAATATCACCGATGGCAAAACCGATGGGCATGGGCGGGCCATCCGGTGAGCCGGTCATGTGCATGAGACCGGCAAAAGCCTGGGCAGCCCAGTCGTAACCCGTTTTGTGGGACAGGGTGCTTTCGCGCCCGTAGGCGGAGACGGATGCCATGATGATGTCCGGCTTGATGGCACGCAGATCGGCATAAGCCAGCCCGCGCTTTTCCATCACACCGGGCCCGAAGTTTTCCACCACCACATCAACCTTGCTGACCAGTTCGCGCACGATGGCCAAGGCTTCGGCTTGCCTCAAATCGAGGCAAAGACTCTGCTTGCCACGATTCTGCTGCACAAAATAACCACTGCGGTTGCGATCGGCGAGCGGCAGACCGCGGGAGGGATCACCGTTCGGCGCGATCTCAATCTTGATGATCTCGGCACCCATCTCCGCCATCAGCCGCGTCACCGTCGGGCCGGCCAGATATTGCGTGAAATCGAGCACGCGAATATCGTCAAGGATCATCATGTCCATCGCTCCCCTAGCGGGTGCGATCAATTCGCACCGGACCTGGTTGTGAGTCTTACGCCGCCTGGCAGCGCGCTATGCATCGCGTTTGCCGGGTCGATATTTTAACATCCACACTCAACGTTACGTGCGCAACGTTCATCGAGTTCAAACGCGTGCGAAGACCTAGAGCTCGCGCGTAAGCGCGACCCAGGCTGAAGCGAACGAGGAAGGGTCATGCCACATATTCTCATTGAAAAGATCGATGGCATCGCCATCGTCACGCTCAATCGTCCCGAGAAGCGCAATGCCTTATCGCCGGAAATGGTGGTCAGGCTGGCGGAGTTCTGGCGCGATGTTGCTGCCGATAACGAGGTGCGAGTGGTGGTGGTGACCGGTGCGGGTGAACAGGCTTTTTCCGCCGGTGGTGACATGGGCAGCCTGATCCCGCTGATGATGAAAAGCCGTGCGCCGGAAGACGAATGGGAAACGCGCTTTGCGGCCGACCGCAAACAACTGCACCGTGCCCTTCTGCGTGATGCGAGTTTTTTCAAGCCGGTGATTGCGGCGATCAATGGTCATGCCCATGCCGGCGGCGCTGAGTTTGTACTCGCCACTGATTTGCGCGTGATGTCCAGCAGCGCGACCCTGGCGGTGACCGAGGTGCGGCGCGGTTTGATTGCCAGCGGTGGTTCCCTGGTGCGCATCGCACGCCAGGTGTCGTGGGCCCATGCCATGGAACTCATGTTATTGGCCGAGCCCATCGATGCCCAACAGGCCTTGGCCATGGGACTGGTCAACCGCGTGGTCGCGCCAGCGCAAGTATTGAGCACCGCCCTCGATCTGGCACGACGTGTGTGCCTGGGTGCGCCGGTCGCGCTGGAAAAAACCAAAGAGGCGATGGTGTGCTCCAACGGCCTGCCACTGACGGAAGCATTTGCAGTGGAAACCCGCTGCACCAAGGAGAACGCCATGATGGACGATGCCCGCGAAGGCCCGCGTGCTTTTATGGAAAAGCGGCCGGCGGTATTCCGTGGCAGGGCGCCGAAATAAACCGCCGCTCGCAACACGGGAGGAATCAACCATGCCAGGCTTGAAGAATGATCACGAGGTCATTCAAACGGTGCTCGATCACATCGACGCGAAGACCACCGATCTAGGCGAGGCGGTGTGGCGCGAACCACTCACGAGCTACCAATCGCAAGCGGTTTTTGACCAGGAGATGGAACTCTTCAAACGCCTGCCCATGGTTTATTGCCCATCGGCCGCGCTGGCCGGTAAGGGTGATTACGTGGCGCGCACCTTGGCGGGTGTGCCGCTGGTGGCGGTGCGTGGCAACGACGGTGTGGTGCGCGCATTCCATAACAGCTGTCGTCATCGCGGCATGATGCTGGTGGAAGGCAGTGGCCAGGTGGGCGGATTTATCTGCCCCTATCACGCCTGGGCCTATGGCTTGGACGGCACCCTGCGCAGTGTGGCGGGCGCGGAAGGATTTCCGGGTCTGGATACGGCCGCCCACGGTCTGATGCAGGTGCAGGCAGAGGAACGCGGTGGTCTGGTGTTTGTGACCCAGAAAGAACCCATTTCAGCGGGTGCCTTAGGCGACCTGCCTGATCTCATGGAAGCCGGTCTGGAGGTGTTTGAATACAGCAGTTTCACCGATGAAGCGAACTGGAAACTGTTACTGGAGACGTCCATGGAGGGCTATCACATCAAAGCCCTGCATCGCACCTCGTTTTATCCCTATGGCTTCGACAATCTCAACGTGGTTGAAACCTTTGGCACCAACTCGCGCATCGTGTTCCCTTTTCGCCGCATCGAAAAACTTCGTGAGGTGCCTAAAGAACGCTGGCGCGCCGATGGCATGCTGACTTATGTGTATCAGCTGTTTCCCAATACCCGTCTGGCGACCTTGTCGAATCACTATCTGCTGGTGATCCTGGAGCCGGTAACACCGAGTCAGTCGCGCTGGGTGATTTATCGCCTGCGAAAGCCCAGCTTGGACAACGCACCTGCTGATCTGGAAAAAGCAAAACGCGATGTGGCCTTTGTCAAAGACAATGGGGTGGTCGAGGATCGTGCAGCGGCCTGCTCAATTCAGGCCGGCATGGCGGGCGCAGGTAACACGCATTTCACTTTTGGACGTTATGAGAGGGCCGCGGTGCATTTTCATCAGCACCTGGCGGCCCATCTCGAGCGTCTTGCGGCAGAGCGATAGCGCGAGTCTAAGTGCTGCTCTCGACGCGACGTCGCTGGCGCATCGCGCCGAGGAAGAGCAAGCCGCCAATCATGAGGTTCACACTACCCGGCAGGGGCACGGCTGAGGTCACGACCTCGGTCACACGCAGCACCACACGATCGTTAATGGTGTCGTAGACAACATCGAAGGCGCCACTCGCAAAGCCGCTCATCAGCACGCTGGTGAAGCTGCCGCTCAGTTGCCCGATGGCATCGAGGATGACAATTTCATCGCCCACCGCATAACTGCAGCTTGCGAAGCAGGACAAATCCAATGTGCCCGCCAGCGTGGCATTGCCGCTGATCAGGAACAGGTCGTGACTCAAACTGTTTTCGAGTTCGACATCGAAGCTGCCGAGAGTCGACTGTTGAAAGGAACCGTTGAGGGTCAAGGTGCCGGGCGAAGCGCCGGGTGCGATATGGCCATTGTTCAACAAGGTACCAGTGACGTTGAAGGCGCCGCTGCCCATCAGAGTGCCGTCGTTGACGAAGTTGCTTGGCAGACTGATCGATCCCGAACGAACGTCGATGGTGCCGGTGTTGGTGAGCGCGAGGTTGGTCAAGGATGAATCACCTGCCCCCGCCGTCTTGACCAGCAGCCCGGTGTTATCAAACGCGGCCTGTCCACCGAATTGCCAGGTGAGATCAGCATCGGTCGTCATCTCGAACCGACCGTTGTTGGTCAGGCGCGAGCTATTGCCACCCTGCAGGCCGGCCTCGGTCGCCCATACGATGGTGCCGTTGTTGACGAGCTTGGAGCCGAGCTGGCGTTTGTTGCCTAAGGTTGTGGCAGTCAAGGTCGCGCCGTTGCGGATCTCAAACTGGCCATTGAGGTCACCCGCTTCCCAGCCGACGTCGCCGCCCAAGCGACCGGCCGAGCCGACTGTGCCATCGCCACCGGTATGTGTACCGCCGACAATGTGCAGGTCGTCGGCGTGAATATTGTCGACATAGCGCGAATTGCCGCTGACGCGATTGTTGCCCACAAAACGGGTGCCATCATTGAAGCGGTTGCTACCGCCGGCAAATACGATCTGGGCACCGGGTAGGGCCTCAAACAGGCCGCCGTTGCTGGTCAGGGCGATACTGCCCAAGGTCAGGGTCGCGTTATTGCTTGCACGCACGGTGCCGGTCGCGGCATTGGTGAATGCGTGCTGGCCACCGAAGTTCCATTCGAAGGTCGCGCTCTCGGTGACCTCGGTCAGCGCATTATTGGTGAAGCTTGAACTGTTGCCGCCTTGCAGTTGCGCAGTCGTCGACCATCGGAAAGTGCCATTGTTGATGATGTCCGA
>JANOXY010000557.1:0-12844 GCA_031418675.1 Pseudomonadota bacterium | reverse complement strand
GGCGCAAGCCTGATCGGCCATAACGCCTACTACTATCTGCTGCAGCGTTACGAAGTTTCTTTGATCGCACCACTGTCCTTGTTATCGCCGATCCTGGGGGTGGTGTTTGGCGTCAGTGTGTTGGGCGAGCCGCTCAGCACGCGCATTGTGCTTGGTGCGGTCACGGCATTTATCGGGGTAAGCGTTTTGGCTTTGCCGGGCAAGCGGCAGGCGGTGGCGGCTGGGTAGGGCACTCACCGCAGGTCCGCGCGGCGACACAAGCACAGAACAAAACAAAGGCGGTTATGAAAATCCGCCCACGACTATGGGCGGCGAACAAGAGGATGGACGGTTGCGCAGAGACTCACCCACCGCCCACCTCTGGGTTGGAATCGCCGCGCCCGGCTATGGCCGTGTATCTGCGGGTTCCAACCTGGCTCGCTACTACTTTCCTTGACCGCGTGGTGCGCCGGGCCGTGTACCGGAGGAGGCACCACCGAATACCGAACTGACCGTTGCGTCGGGCTTCTTCACTTGCTTGGGCTTTTTGGGTTCGCGACCGCTGCGTACTTGACCTTTGGCCATGACCTAGTTCCTTCTGTTGATTTGAGTGTGCATCTGGACGGTAGCACCTTTCCCCGTGTACGTCCGATTGAGGTAATCGCGACGGACTGGCGTCACAGGCAGTGGTCACGGGCAGGTTAAGGCATGCGCTGCGAGTGGCAGTCGCGCTCTGCGTGGAGGTCGGTAGTGTTGAGAAGGTAATCGCCAGCCCGGGAGCCCGTCTGAATTGAGGTCAGCGCAGCAAAGTTGCGATTTGTGCTTTGTAGGTCGCTAGCTTTTCCTGCCCTTTAGCTTCTGACGAATGGAGGTAAGCGAGAAAGTCTCGACTTCATCACCGCACTCTATTCGCTCGAAGGGCCTCGCAAAGTTGTGGATGGACAGATTGCGGCGACGCAACGCGCAGCGATTGCACTCGCAACTCTTCAACAGTGGATCCGACTCCGGAAGATTGCGTGCCGCTTTGCGATAGTCGCGATAGGCATGATCGTTCCAGATGTCGCGGAATCGCCTTTGTTCTGTAATTTCGTCGATCGCTACCGAACACTGACAACAGAACATGACAGAACCATTGCCCAGCACAAAGGCAAAATACCAGCCAGCGTAACAGGGGACGGTCGCCGGGCCGACAAACGCGGTCTCTCCCAAATAGCTCGGGACCTCGTTGCGCAGCGTGGCCAGGTTATTTTGAATGCCAAATTCGTCTGCGAGACGCTCCGCGACAATCGTAGATTCCTGTAGTGCCAGGTACTGAGCCCTGGTCAGCATCAGGTCTTGGGTGTCATCGTGCACGACGGTGTGGGTAAACATCGCCTCCTGTGCGCCGACCTCGTGGGAAGCCCGGATCATGTCCTCGATCTCGCCGTAGTTGAATGCGCCGATACAGAACGACAAGGTGATGGACGGCATTTGTACGCGTGCTTCTGCCTTCAGATCGGAGACTCTGCGCAGATTCGATTTTACCTTGAGGTAGTTTTCCTCTGACTCCGTGACATGGATGCGCGGATAGGTAGCAGGCCGGCCAGCATTGAGTGAGACCTTCAAATTATCGAGCCCACACTCAACGATAGCGCGCGCAACTTTTTCGTCGACGAGCGCACCGTTGCTAATGAGTTGGACATTTGTGCCCAGCAGGCTTTTTGTATAGCGCAGCATCTCTAAGGCATTGGGATTCATGAGCGGCTCACCGCGCCCGACCAATTCGATTCGGCGCGTCCCCAGCTCGTAAAGATCATCGACTACGCCCGTGAACATTTTGAGCGTCATCAAGCGCGGCTTGCGCTGACCAAAGCGCGCCTTGGGTGAGGTCAGTGCATTCTCACGCTCAGCGGGCGGATGGTCCCAGCACATGACGCAACGGTGGTTGCAGGGATCGCTGATGCCGATCTGGGCGTTGAGCGGTCCCGACCACGCACGACCATTGGTCAGGCCGACGGCACCTGCCGCGACCGCAGCATACTGGGTCGTACGCTGTAAGCCGTTAATCAGACCCGAGAAGGCGTCCAAAGGTCCATTCGCGGCGCGGGGCTCGCCGGGCATGGAGCCGGCGACGGGATAGTCACGTGAAGTGGCGGGCAATTCCCGCTCGCTTGAGGCCGCATACTCAACACCCTCGGCGTCGATATCTTCCAGTTTCTCCACCATGGTGCCTGCTTGGATTTTCTGCTCCGCCCGATGCTAGCACTAAGCGTCCAGCCTTGACTAACACACGAGATAGCTTTGCGGTGTTTTCTAGCTTTGCAATTCGTATGTGTGACGCACGCGGCAAATCCGCTGTGCAAGACCAAGCTGGGCCACCAGCGTGAGTCAGTGGTGGACGGGACTAAGCGCGCGGAGAACCGCTGCGAATCTCGTTTTTTGATTCAGTTCGAACATCCATGCCTGGTCACGAGGGGAAAACGGCTGGTGCGGGCTTTGCACGGCCTATCGCTGCCAGTGCACTGCACGGATGCTAATAGGCAATTAACGCTGGATGATTCGCGAATGCCGCTCGATAATCTGACATTAAAAGTGCGGCTATAGCAGTTAGTGGCGATCACGACTTTATTTTGCAACTTGCGCGGTGAGCCCTTGCAGCGGCCTTAATCCGGTTGCGGTAATGTTTTAGGCTCACCCGCACCGGGGACATTAGGCCACTCAAGCCGTTGGGCGGCCGGATTGGGGCCACACCGGGTCGGCGGGGCAGACCACAAGGCGGCCAAAAGTTGCTGCACAGGCTCTCGGTCTCCTGAGCACTTTTCTGATGCCTCTTGCGGCTCCGAGCTACCCAGCGCTGGGAAGCCTGACATATCAATTTTCCTTTAGACACGAGGGGGATACATGTCCGAACGAAGTCTGCGCGGCAAGACCGCCATCACCGGCATCGGTGAGACGACCTATTACAAACACGGCGCCTCACCCCACAGCGAATTTAAGCTCGCACTGCAAGCGGTGGTCGCCGCCTGCGCCGACGCTGGCATCAGCCCCCATGAGATCGACGGCTTTGCTTCCTATGGTGATGATCGTTCCGATGCCGGGCACCTGGCCGCTGCGCTCGGTATCCGCGAACTGAAGTTCTCCAACATGTTCTGGGGTGGTGGTGGTGGTGGTGTCTGCGGTGCCATCGGCAACGCCGCGGCGGCGGTCGCCACCGGCATGGCCGATTGTGTGGTGGCATTCCGCTCGCTGGCGCAGGGCCAATATCGCCGCTACGGCCGCAGCGGTGCGGCCGCGCTATTGTCGGGTGATGATTCCTTCGTGATCCCCTATGGCGTGATGTCGCCGGCGCAGCGTTTTGCCATGAAGGTCACACGTTTCATGCACGAGCACGGCATCAAACAGGACGCTTTGCGTGCGATCTCGCTGGCCTGTTATCACCACGCACAAAACAATCCCAACGCGGTGATGCGTGGGCGCCCCTTAGACGAAAAAAAATACGACAGCTCGCGCTGGATCGTCGAACCGTTTTTCCACCTTTATGATTGTTGCCAGGAGAACGATGGCGCGGCGGCGGTGATCGTGATGTCTGCCGAGCGGGCACGGGATCTCAAGAACAAGCCGGCTTACATCCTGGCCTGCGCGCAAGGCTGTGATGAACGCAGCGCAGCGCCGGCACACAACATGCCCAACTACGCGAGCAGTCATTTTGGGCAACTGGCGCCACGGCTCTATCAGATGGCCAAACTCGGCCCGACCGACATGGGCATCGTGCAGTGTTATGAGAACTTCACCGGCGGTGTCCTCATGAGCCTGGTTGAACATGGCCTGGTCAAAGCCGAAGAGGCCAACGAGGTGCTGGTGAAAGACAATCTCATCGCGCCCAACGGTCGCATGCCACTGAATACCAGCGGTGGCAATCTCGCTGAGTGTTATATGCATGGTCTGGAACTGGTGCACGAATCGGTGCGCCAGATCCGTGGTGTGGCGATCAACCAGACCCACAAAAACGACGCCGCGTTGATCATGGGTGGGCCCATGGTCACACCGGTCAGTTCATTAATCCTTGGTTCGGAGGCAGCACTGTGAGCAGCACCTATCTTCCCGACGGGCTGCCGCAGCCCGGCACCGGTCCCGATGGTCTGGCTGAGCCGTACTGGGCCGGCACCCGCGCAGGCAAGTTGCGCATTCAGCGTTGCAGCGCCTGTCAGTCCTGGCAGTGGGGCCCGGAATGGATCTGCCATCGTTGCCACTCCTTCGACATGACGTGGGTAGACATCGTCGGCCGTGGGCGTATCTACAGTTACGAGCGCCCCCATCATCCGGTACATGCTGCACTCGATGGCCACGGCCCTTACCTGGTGGTGCTGGTAGAACTGCCGGACTACGGCATGGTGCGCATGATCGGCAACCTGCTGGGTGATCCCCGGCAGGAGGTGGTCATCGGCGCGGCGGTGGAGGCGGTGTTTGAACCCCACGATAAGGCCGATCCACCCTATACCTTGGTGCAGTGGCGCCTGGTTTAAAGCGAGCGTGCAAATCGCGCCCCTGCACGCTGGCCCCGATTGAGTCAGCGCTTGAAGCAATAGCACGATGACACCGATCGAATCTTTCGCCGCGCAGGCAGCTTATTGCGAAGCCAATGGTGCGCCGCTAACCGCCGCACTATGTCGTGGATTAGCAGCGGCCATCGACAACACAACGCGCACCGGCGCAGCGGTATTGGCCTGGCCCGGCCATCCGGTCCACGACGCTTTGCCATTGCGACTCGCCAGCGCCGTACACGGCTTGTGGCGAGCGGGCGCTACACCAACGCTTGCAGCACTGTTTGCTGGGCTAGGTGACGCCGAGTCCAACGCCGTCACGCTGCGCGGTGTGTTGGCCAACCACGATGCTGATCTGTTGCCGTGGCTGGATGGCCCACCACAAACCAACGAAGTGGGACGCTCGGCACAATTGATGACCGGCCTGCTGGAAATCGCCGCACGCCATGGTCCGCGTATGGAACTGCTCGAGATCGGATCCTCGGCCGGTTTGAATCTGATGATCGATCGCTTCCGGATTGAACTCGCTGGCGTCGTGACCGGGCCACTTGACGCGCCACTCACGCTCACGCCCGAATGGCGGGGGCCGCCACCGCCAGCGGTATTGGTCAACATCCTCACGACGCGCGGCGTTGACCTTGCGCCGGTGGACGCGCGGACCGAGCTCGGCGCCAGCCGCCTGCTCGCTTATGTGTGGCCAGATCACCATGCGCGCTTCGCGCGACTGACAACGGCCTTGGCGATGTTGCGTGCACACCCACCGCGGGTGGATAGCGAGGATGCTGTGTCCTGGCTGGCGGCGCGTCTTGCCGAACCACAGAGCCCGGGTGTGACCCGCGTGCTGATGCATTCCATCGTGTGGCAATACCTCGGCAAAGAACGTCAGCAGCAAATCACGGCGTTGATGGAAGCCGCCGGCACGCTCGCGACTGCACAAAGCCCGCTGGCCTGGGTGCGCGTTGAAGCCAATCGCACCGTGCACAAACATGAAATCACGTTGCGTTCCTGGCCCGGCTTTACACAGTCGATACTGTTAGGCCACGCCCACCCCCATGGTTTCTGGGTCGATCGACTCGCGGACCCGGTGTTGGGTTACGAGATGCCCTGAGCCCGTCAGTCAGCTCGGGCGGCCCCGTTCAAGAGTGCCAAAGTCAAGGATTTTTACACTGCCGAGTTTGCACAACCTACTGATTAGGAAGCTTATCGTCGTGCGGTAATGGTCACTACAGCGGCTTCGCCGTCTGCTCGATGATGCAAACCAAGGCGCATTTCCAGCATTTTTTACATACAGCACACACCTGTCCGCCCTCTTTTCAGGTAAGCAATTGATAAGGGGGCCATAGTTCCCTGCGGCACAGTTCTTGCGGAGGTTCTAGTAACGGCGCATACCGAGGCGCTCTCAAATCATTCCGGGGGGAGTCGCATCAATGAAAACGTTTTTCGAACGCGCTGGTTGGCTGATGGCTACCGCGCTCTGTGCAGTCAGTGCGGCTAGCCACGCCGTACCGGTTTATCAGGCCGGTACTGCGCCCAATATCGCCGCGTCTAACCTCACCTTCGGCACACATTTGCTGAGCGGCCCCCACACGTCGGTGGCTGGTGTCGGCGGCGGTGGGCTGGCGGCCACTGGCGATGTCCTCGACGGTCAGCGCACCTACATTTACGACCAGGGCGCACAAGCCGATTTGACCGACGGCCTGGCCGTGCGCGGTCAAGTGCCCTTTGCCATGATGATCTGGGACATGGGTAGCGCGTTTGACAGCATGCGGCTGTACACCCATCAAGATCATTTTGGTGGTGGAGCGATCACCACCAACTTCGTTGCCCAGGACGTCATGGAATACAGCGTCTGGGGCAGCACTGATGGCGACACATTCACCTTGCTGTCCGATGTCATCGGCTTCGATTTAGTCGGCGGTGGTGCCGGCTTACCGACCTACACCTTTGCCGGTACCGCGCCGAGCGTTATTTATCGGGGCGGCAGTGCCGAATTCGGCGCGCTTAACGCCTATACCCGTGAATATGTATTTGCCACGGCCTACCGTTATTACGGCGTGCGTACCAGCCAAGTTTCTTTGACCATTCCCGGCGGCGGCATCGACGCCGATCCGGAGCTTGATGCCATTGCTGCCTTCAATGCTTCGGATCGCTGCAGGATTAATCCCAACGATCCCAGTTGTCGGCCAAACACCAGTGTGCCGGAACCGTCCACGCCAGCTTTGATCGGACTGGGCTTGCTGGCCGCTGCCAGCTGGAGAAGTCGGCGGCGCGACATCTAAGTCGCATTGCCAAGATTCTCGCCACTGCCCGCTTGGGCGGTGGCCGAGAATACTTTCGAGCGGACACCTGCACCCACAACGCTGTGCGCTAAGCCGGGGTGCCGTGTGGCCTGCGGACTCGCCGTCACCATCTCGACACGCCGCTATCTTCCGACGTAGCTGCGTTGACCCTCGACCTCAGCGAAAAGGGTGCCTATCCTGCCAGCTCGCCCGCCACCGTGTGGTCTCTTATTCAAGCCGGCGTATTCTGATTTTTCCGCTCCCGTGTGTTGCGTGTCCCCGATGGCGGGCGGCCGTATGGCGCAACGCCGACGACGCAACACCGGCGGCCCAATAGTGATCTCTGAGCAATCCGACCAACGAGGAACACTCAATGCAATACCGCACCATCACCGAAGCCAAATCTCTGCCTGGGACCCGTCTGATCCTGACTGCCGGTGTGCCCGGTCCGTGGGGCGAGGCCGCCAAGGCTGTGTTCAAGGCGCGTCAAGTGCAATACACCCCGATCGCCCAGGAGCTCGGCGGGTCTAACGACGAACAAATGGCATGGCTGGGCATACGCAATGCGCCGGTGGCGATCCACAATGATGAACGTCCGCGCAGTGGCTGGGCAGACATTCTGTTTCTGGCAGAACGCATCGGTAGCGGCCCGTCTCTGCTTCCCGCCGACGCCGCAGATCGTGCCCTGATGTTGGGGCTGGCCCATGAAGTGGCAGGTGAGAGCGGCTTGGGATGGACGCGCCGATTGATGCTGGTCCACGGCCCCATTCAGGAAGGTCCATCTTCGCCGGCCTACAATTTTTCCAAGTTCTTCGGCGATAGTTACGGCTATAGTCCGGCCGCAGGTGCAGCTTCGGTTCAACGCACCATCGATATCCTGACCATGCTGTCGGCGCAGATTGAACGACAGAAAGCGGCGGGCAAGAACTATCTGGTCGGAAACAGCTTGAGCGCGGTGGATCTCTACTGGGCTACGTTTGCCAATCTTATCGATCCGCTGCCTCACGAACTGTGCCCGATGAATGCCGACTTCCGCCACATGTATGGCAGCTCACCCGCTGCAGTGCGCGCGGCTGCATCGCCTGCGCTGCTCGCCCATCGTCACTTCATATGTAAGAGTGCGGTAGGTCTGCCCTTCGAGTTTTAGATGCGGGCCACGCTTACGCGTGGCCGCCGCACCGACACAATGGTCTGTGCGGCGGCACGCTGGCCTGCAGCCTTGTATGGAGTCGCCGCCGTGATCAAACCTGAATTGGAAGAGCGCCCATCGCCTTGGCATGCGGGCGAAAAAAGCCTGCAGCTGCGCGCTGGCGTGGCGGATCGTATGGAGACCGTTGGCCGCCAGGTCATTCGGGATTTCATGCCCGAGCAACATCGCGATTTTTATCGCCAGCTACCATTCATCTTGCTCGCGGCCGTGGACGACAACGGCCACCCATGGGCGAGCATACTGAGCGGTGTGCCGGGCTTTGTATTCTCGCCGGACTCCTATTCGCTGCACCTGGCTAACTTCCCGAGTGAGGACGATCCGGCTGCGGCCAGTCTCGTTGTCGGTGCACCCGTCGGCTTGCTGGGCATAGAGCTGCACACGCGGCGGCGCAATCGCATCAATGGTCGGATAGCGAGCGTCACGGCAGACGGTTTTGCCGTAGCGGTCGAACATGCGTTTGGCAATTGTCCGCAGTACATTCAGCTGCGTGATGGCGAACTGCTCGCCGCGCCTACCGACAGTGGCAAGCGCCAAGCGCAAGCATTAAGTGCGCTCGATGACGACGCTCGCGCGCTGATCCGCGCCGCCGATACATTTTTTGTTGCGAGTTATGTCGACGTGGAGGGCGACGCGTCGCGCCGTGCGGTGGATGTTTCCCACCGCGGTGGCCAGGTGGGCTTTGTCGAGGTCGATGGGCAGTGTTTATCGATTCCTGATTTTGCCGGCAACCTGCACTTCAACACCCTCGGCAACCTATTGCTCAACCCGCGTGCCGGCCTGCTCTTTGTCGATTTTCAAACGGGCGATTTACTGCAGTTAAGCGGCCGTACAGAACTTATTTTTGATGGCCCCGAAGTAGCCGCTTTTCAGGGCGCCGAGCGTCTGTGGCGAGTGCATGTCGAGGCCGTCGTGCGACGTCCGGCGGCGCTGGCCTGGCGTGCTCGCTTGCGCGAGTTTTCGCCCAACAGTCTGTTGACCGGCTCGTGGCCGCAGGCGCGGGCACGTTTGAGTGCCGAGGCTTTGGGCCGGACCTGGCGGGATATGCGTGTTGTGCAGGTAACGATGGAGAGCACCACCATCCGCTCCCTGACGCTCGAAAGCACCGATGGTGCGGGGCTCGCGCTGTTTTGTGCTGGCCAGCATTTGCCGCTGCGGGTGTTGCTGCCCGCTGCGGCGGCACCGGTGATCCGCACCTACAGCATTTCTAGTGCACCGTCCGATGGTTTTTTGCGCATCAGCGTCAAGCGCGTCGGCGCAGTGTCGGCCTATTTGCATGACAACATCGCCGTAGGTGATGTTGTGCAGGCACGTGCACCGCAGGGCAGTTTTGTGCTTGATGCCGCCGAGCGGCGACCCCTGGTGTTGCTATCGGCCGGTGTCGGTGTGACACCTTTGCTGGCCATGCTGCGTGAGGTGATCTACGAAGGCAAACGCGTGCGCCGCACGCGCAAAAGCTACTTTGTGCAAAGCGCGCGTACGCTCGCGGAGCTGCCCTTTCGCCATGAAGTAGCGACACTCATGGCGGGTCAGGACACCAGTGTGCATTACCTGCGACTCCTGAGTCAGCCCGAACCCAGTGCACGCCTAGGCCAGGACTATGACTTGCACGGGCGCATAAGCGTTGAGCTGCTCAAACAATTGCTGCCCTTCGATGATTTCGACTTCTATCTGTGCGGGCCTGGCGCGTTTACTCAGGAACTCTACGACGGGCTGCGCGCGCTACGGATCAGTGATGACCGAATTCATGCCGAGACCTTCGGCCCCGCGACGCTACGCCGACAGCTGGACCGCGGCACCGAGGCCGTGGCACCAAGTACGGCTGCTAGCCAGTCTGTGCCGGTGATGTTCGTGACATCGGCAAAAGAGGCCCGTTGGACAAACGGCAGCGGCAGTCTGCTCGATCTGGCAGAAAGCCGCGGTCTGACACCGGAATACAGTTGTCGCGGTGGTTCCTGCGGGACCTGTAGTACACGACTGCTGAGCGGTGAGGTGCACTATGGGATCCAACCCAGCGCAGCGCTAAAGCTTGGCGAGGTGTTGATCTGTTGTGCGGTGCCAGCGCGATCTGATGATCCTGAGATGAGGCTTGTGCTCGATCTTTGAAGGTCCGGCCATGGCCCGGACAATTTACAGGCACAGTCAGCGTACGAGCGTGCCGCATTACCAATTGAGCGTGTAGAGCTTGCGTACGCCGCTATCCAATAACGGCTGCACTTTGCGCGCTTGATGTCCCGTTGCCTGCACTGCGAGTGCCCGCGCTGCGGCCGGGCTCGAAGCGATCACCGTCTGCGCAGTGTGCGAGCCAAATGTGTTCTGCCAACTCCCGGCATCGATTAACAACACGGTTTTGATGTCGACGTTTTGTTGCGCAAAATAGAGCGACCACATATCCCGCGCCTCGATCAGTATCGTTACGCGCGGGTAGGTCTTTTCGAGGGTATGCAGCAGCAAGCTCGGGCGCTAGTCGTGGCGACAGAGCGAAAAAACGCTGAGCGGCGAACATCACGATGAGCAGCCACGGCCACGATAAAGCCATAGCCACGCAGGGCATGGTGACAGGCGGATTGCGCTTAACATCGGCAAGGGCACACAAACGCCGTGTGGGCGTGGTGAGGCATGCTGGTAGTTTACTTCAGCGCTGATGCCGATGGCCTGTCACGCGCATCAGGCAGGTTTGCTCGTCTGCGCGAGTTTGTTGATCAAAAAAACAAGTTCATCGCGCAGGCTCGCCGTCGCCTCAGCCTGACCAAAAGACAAACGTTCAGCCAGTCGCATTGCCGCGGCCCGCGCCTCGTTATGCAGCCCGAGTCGGGCGCAGGCCGCAATGCGTAGCACACCATCCCCCGGCGTGCCCGCGTGGCAGATCTCGGCCAATGAGGAATAGCGCTGCAGCCATGGTAATCCGCGACTCATCAGGGGCACGATGATGTCCTGCGCGTCCGGCACGCTCGCCGGGTTTGTTTCCACCGACCACCAATAATCCTGGACTTTATCGAACAGCATGCCGATGCGCGTCCTCTCGATGCATTCGGTAATACTGGGTTTGGCGAGCTGTGGACGAAAGTATGCAAACTGCGGGAGTGCCGCCACTTCAGCCAGCAGAAGTGGGTAACAAACCCCTAACTCCAGCGTGAAGCGGGCACTATGGGCATCGTTGTATTTCCACAGCTGGATATCGACGATCTGTTGGGCTTCACCGACCACGCGGCGGAAAATACGACCCTGGCGTTTGAAACCCGCCGTCGTGAGTGGTGACGCGAGGGTGGCGTTCAGGAATGCAGTCAGCAGTTTGCTTGCGGTTTGGGTCATGGCTAAGCGTTGATTCAGGCGCTGAAGTATCGATAGACGATGGGGTTGCACAGGGGCAAGCAGCCTTCAGTCCGGTGGTCAGTGACCATGGCGATGCTTTCGCGCGTTAGCGAGCTTAGATCACCGCTGGTGACGGCGCGATAAACATTGGGCACCAGCGACAGCAATTCCTCAAGAGCAGCCGCAAACTGGCCTGCACCGCCGGCTTCTGCGCTGGCGATTTTGATCAGCTGCCAGAATTTTCGCTCGTTCATGCCTGCGACTGTTTGAACGCAATACGGCGGTTGGCGACGTGCGTGTGACGCGCTCGGACTATTCGCCCCTGTGGTTGATCATTGCCAATCATCGTTTGAGCTGGGAGTTGCTGATGCGCACATGGTGTGCTGGCCACAACAGCTAAGCAGCGCTGCGCGCGTGCGGCTCAGCCGATGCGCAACAGCGCGCGCCGTAACAGATGCACGGCATGACGATGCAGGCGATCCCCGGTGGCGACCGGCGCGTCACCGGCACAGGCCCGCGCATGGGTGCCTTCGATAATGATCGCGAGTTTGTAACAGGCCAGCACGGTGTACCACTCAATGGCGCTGACATCCCGTGTGCTGCCTGCAGCGTAACGTGCGACCAGTTCAGCTGCGCTCGGAAAGCCTTCCCAGGGTTCGACCACCAGGCCATCGAGTTCGTTGCCGTCGTCGCCCTTCCAGGTGGCAAGCACCCAGCCGAGATCGAGCAAGGGATCGCCGATGGTCGACAGCTCCCAATCAACAATCGCGGCGAGTTGCGGCCCGTTGTGGGCATACATGACATTGGCCAGATGATAGTCACCGTGGATGATGCCAGGCAGGAAGTGCTGCGGCCGGTGCGCGTCGAGGTAGCGCGCAATACGTTCCACATCGGGCAGCGCGCCAGGCCCGGGCCAGCCCGCGTACTTTTCATAGCTCGCCAATTGGCGACGCCAGCGGTCAACCTGGCGCGCGAGATAGTTTTCCGCTTTGCCAAAATCCGCCAGGCCAACGGCCACGTAGTCGATACGTCCGAGCGCGGCGATGCCATCAACCAAGGCCATGCCCATGGCGTGACGCAGGGCGGGGCTGCTGCGATGGGGTTCGGGCAACGCGACCGTTGCGTTGAAACCATCGATGGCTTCCATCAGATAAAACGCCACACCCAGTACCGATTCATCGGGGCAGGCCGCAATGAGTCGCGGATGTGGCACATCGCTGCTGGCCAGCGCGGCGAGCACGCGCGCTTCGCGACGCATGGTGTCGTTATGGGTGGCAACCGGTATTGCCGGTGGCCGGCGCAGCACAAAGCGGCGCTCACCTTTTGTGAAAGCAAAAAGAATGTTTTGTGTGCCACCGGCCAGGCGGGTGATGTCGGTGATGGGTGCGGCGCCGAGACCTTGCGCTTGCATCCAGGCCGCCAGACGTGCGGAGCCGATATGCACATCCCAGTCATGGATCTGCTGGGTTCCTGCCGGCGATTTATCCACCACTGCTGTTCGACAACTTTGAACTTACGCCGCGCACTGGGCACCTCCGGCGCCTGGC
>JANOXY010000556.1:0-9345 GCA_031418675.1 Pseudomonadota bacterium | reverse complement strand
CTCAAGTTCGAGTCCGGTGTGCATCGTGTGCAACGGGTGCCCGCCACTGAATCCCAGGGCCGTGTACATACTTCGGCCTGCACGGTGGCCGTGATGCCGGCGGTGGAGGCCATCGAAGACGTCGATATCAATACCAAGGATCTGCGCATCGATACCTATCGTGCGTCTGGCGCCGGTGGCCAGCATGTCAACAAAACCGACTCGGCGATCCGCATTACTCATATCCCCACCGGCGTAGTGGTGGAATGTCAGGATGAACGTTCACAACACAAAAACCGCGCGCGGGCCATGAGTCTGCTGCGCTCGCGTCTGCTGGCCGCTGAACGCGGTCGCCAGCAAGCGGAGCAGGCCCAGACGCGGCGCAATCTGGTCGGTAGCGGTGATCGATCTGAACGCATTCGCACCTACAACTTCCCCCAGGGCCGCATCACCGACCACCGCATCAATCTCACGGTTTATAGACTGGCCGACATGGTCGAGGGTGATGTTGATCTGGTCATCGAGCCGCTGCTGACCGAGCACCAGGCCGATCTGATGGGTCAGCTTGGACTCGATAACTGAGTCGTGATCCCACCGCTGACGGTGGCGGTTGCCCTGCGCGTCGCGACGACCCAACTCGCAGCAAGTCCATCGGCACGACTCGATGCGGAACTGTTGCTTGCCCACTGCCTGGGTGTAACGCGCACGCGCCTTTACTCCACGCCAGAATTTGAACTTGACGGCTCCGTACTCAGCCGCTTCGAGACGCTCGTCGCGGCACGTGTGCAACAGACGCCGCTCGCCTATCTGCTCGGTGAGGCGGAGTTCTGGTCGTTGCCGTTGCAAGTCACGCCCGATGTGCTGGTGCCACGCCCCGAAACGGAACTGCTGGTGGAACTGGCGCTCGCAGCTTGGCCTGCAGCGAGACCCGGAACGTTGATCGATCTTGGCACTGGCAGCGGTGCCGTAGCCGCAGCGCTGGCTCACGAGCGCCCGGCGCTGAACATATTCGCGAGCGACCTTTCGGCGGCCGCACTCACCGTTGCGCAGGGTAATTTTGCGCATTTGGGATTAGTCCGCATCCGGTGCCTGCGCGGCGATTGGCTGGCCGCGATAGCGCCGGCGAGCTGCGATGTGATTGTGTCCAATCCGCCCTATGTGGCGCGCGGTGAGCCGGTTGATGCGGCGGTCAGCTTCGAACCGTCCGCGGCGGTTTACGCCGATGACGACGGCGGCGCGGCGCTGCTGGCGATCATCGCCCACGCCCCACGATGCTTGAAGCCGGGCGGCTTCATTGCCCTCGAACATGGCCATACTCAGGGTCCGCGGGTGCGCGCCCTGCTCGCCGATCGCGGTTTGACACGTCTCGAGAGCCATCGCGATCTGGCCGGTCTGGAACGGGTCACCAGCGCCTGGCGCGATTGAACATCGCACTGGCCTCGGCGAAACTCCTAGCTCAGTTACGCAAAGCCCGCACGGGAGACCAACGATGGACGATCAAATGCTGCTGCGTTACAGCCGCCAGATCCTGCTGCCCGAGATCGACATCGATGGTCAGAACCGCCTGCTCGCCGGCGCGGTGCTATTGATAGGTCTCGGTGGTCTGGGCTCGCCGATCGCGATGTATCTGGCGGCAGCCGGCGTTGGTCGCCTGGTGCTGGTCGATCATGACCATGTGGAGTTATCGAATCTGCAGCGTCAGATCGTGCACGGCACCTCGGATCTGAAGCGCCCCAAGGTCGAATCGGCGCGCGACCATCTGCACGAATTAAATCCGCACACCCACATCGAAACCATCGCTCGCCAACTCAACGATGCCGATTTTGATGCGCTCCTGCCGGGCATCAACGTGGTGGTGGACGCCACCGATAACTTCGACACCCGCTTTCTCATCAACCAGGCCTGCGCGCGCCATCGCAAACCGCTGGTGTCGGGTGCCGCGATCCGCTTCGAAGGCCAAGTGACGGTTTTTCATCCCGGCACCGAGGCCAGTCCCTGTTATCGCTGCTTGTACAACAACGATGCCACCGGTACCGAAACCTGCGTGCAGACCGGCGTGGTAGCGCCCCTGCTCGGCATTATCGGCAGTGTGCAGGCCATGGAGACGCTGAAGCTCTTGATGGGGATTGGTCAGGATCTCAGCGGCCGCCTGCTGCTGCTCGATGCCTTGGCGATGGAGTGGCACAGCATGCGTTTCCGCCGCGATCCACGCTGCCCGGTCTGCGCGCCCTTGGTGGCGGTTACCGCAGCCTAGGCCGCGCACACCATTGTTTGAATTCAGGGCTAGGCTTGGTCGCCGGTGGGGCGCTGCCGCCCGCACGGCACATCGATCAGGAAGCGCTGGCGAACTCCGGGGCAGGCGAGCGTTCGCGCCCATGCACGGCACGCAGCGCCTGATTGAGCACGTCGTCGGCAAAACATCGGCACTGCCCACAACAGCTCGACACCCCGAGTTCCCTGGCCAGGCACTCAACGCTACGGGCGCCGGCGTGGACGGCCTGTTCGATGTCGCGTTCAGTCACGTTGTTGCAGATGCAGACGTACATGGCGGTTGGCTCTGGCTGCTGTTTGAGTTCCTGGAGGCGAAAACTAGTACGAATGAGAAACATTAGCAACAAAATTCGTCACAGATTTGAATCGTCGGCCGCGGCGACCCGCGGTCCGGTCAAAAGGGAGGCATTGGGAGCAGGCGGGGTGGGCGCCGCCGACCCCACTGGCGGCGGCGCGGCGGCGGATAGGGTCCAGGACCGACGGCGAGCTAGAGCTGGGACTGCTCGTAGTTTTCCAGCCCGATGCGCTCGATGAGAGCGAGCTGGGTTTCCAGCCAGTCGACGTGATCCTCCTCGGCCTCCAGAATTTCGACGAACAGCTCCCGCGAGACGAAGTCGGCGCAGGCTTCGCAGACCTTGACCGCCTCACGCAATTCGGGAATCGCGTCGTTCTCCAGGGCCAGATCGGCCTTTAAAGCTTCCTTGGTGTTCTCGCCGATGCGCAGTCGCCCCAGATCCTGCAAGTTAGGCAAACCATCCAGAAACAGAATGCGCGAAACCAGCTTGTCGGCATGCTTCATTTCGTCAATGGACTCGTGGTACTCGTGTTCGTCGAGTTTGCTCAAACCCCAGTTCTTGAACATGCGCGCGTGCAGGAAATACTGATTGATGGCGGTGAGCTCGAATTTGAGCACACGGTTGAGATATTCAATGACTTTTGCGTCGCCACGCATGCTTCGTTCTCCTCTGGAGCGGGCGGGTATGCCGCCCGATTATCAAGACCGGCACGCTGGATGCCGATGACATTGCCCATAATAACCGCACATCGACCGTAGCACGGAGCACAACCACCATGACCATCGGCACGACCGCCATGCTTATCTTCATCGCCCTGTTGCTTGGCTATTGCGTTCTACTCTACAACGGCCTGGTAACGCTCAAACACAATGTGCGTCGAGCGTGGGCGAATATTGATGTGTTGCTCAAGCAACGGCACGACGAGTTGCCCAAATTGGTGGAGATCTGTCGCCAGTACATGCAACACGAACACGACACCCTGGTGCAGGTTGCCCATGCCCGGGCAGCGGTGTTCGGCGCCAATCAACGCAACGACGTGGCGGCAGTCGGTGCCGGTGAAGGGGATTTGCGCCGCAGCCTGGGCCAGCTCTATGCCGTGGCCGAGGGCTATCCCGAGCTCAAGGCCGACCAGCAGTTCAAGCATCTGCGCGAGCGCATCACCACCCTCGAGAACACCATCGCCGACCGCCGCGAGTTCTATAACGAGTCGGTGACGGTGAACAATATCCGCATTGAGACCTTCCCCGACCTGGTGCTGGCACGCTGGTTCGGATTTGGTAGCCAAGCGCCCCTGGAATTCACTGCCGCTGAGACCAAGGACGTCGATCTGCGCGCGCTGTTCAACTGAGCGCGCCACTGACCGGTCATGCCGTCTATCGTCGATCTGATCACCCTCGTACAGCGCACTGAGGCCCGTCCGTTCTGGCTCGTTTTCACCCTCTTGGGGCTGGTGGCAACGGGTCTGCTTTACGCTGCGCTGCGCTGTCTCGCGCAGCGGCGCATGCTCGAAAATACGCCGACTGCCTTGGTGCGCTCAGCGGCGCAGGGTTATACCGAACTGCGTGGCATGGCCGAGCTGATGGCGGGCGAACCGATCCGCGCGCCCGCTTCGCTGCGCGTATGTGTCTGGTACAAGTACAAGATCGAACACCTGGAAGAATCCGGCCGAGGTCGCGACCGGCGTAAAACCTGGGTGGTCGTGGAACGCGGGATCAGCGACAACCTGTTCCATCTGATCGATACCAGCGGCAGCTGCGCGGTCGATCCCGACGGCGCGCAAGTCCACGCTACCCCGCGCGATGTGTGGTACGGCCAATCCGCCCGCCCCGCGGGTTTTCGGCCGCCAGCCCCCAACCTGCTGTCACGCTGGTTCGAAAGCGTGGGCAAGGCCTATCGCTACACCGAACATCTGATCCGGCCGGGTGATGCTATCTATGTGATCGGCCAGTTCATTACCCATGGCGGAAGCGCTACGGCGCCCATCGAGACCGACGACAAAGTGACCGAACGGCTAAGGGCGTGGAAGCGCGACCAGGCCGCGCTGTTGCGCGAATTCGATGCCAATCGCGATGGTCAGATCGACGCGCAGGAGTGGGCCGCGGTGCGCGCGCGTGCCGAACGGGAGGCCCAGGCGGAGCGTGGTGGCACAGGCGATCCGCGACCGGTCGACGTCATCGGCCAGACCCGCGATCGGCGCCGGCCTTTCATCATCGCGGTCGGCAACGAAGAGCCCGTACTCGCGAGCCGTACCCTCATTGCGCTCACCTTCATGACCCTCGGTGCACCGCTCGCCATCGCGGTGGTCTGGGCCTGGGTCGTGCGCCTGAGCTGAGCTTCGCGGCGGTTTCGCCGCGCGCCGAGTTCTGCATAATGCGCGGCATGAATGCCAACGCCAGCTATACGCTTACCCGACTGCCACATTTCGCGGGCATCGAAGTATCCACCCTCATTACCCGTCTCGACGCCCTGCTTGCGCAACAACGGGCACGTATCGCCAACTTGACCGCTACTGAAAGCAGCGACTGGGAAGCCATCGTCGCGCCGATGGAAGAAATGGCCGACGAACTCCATCGTTTGTTCGGGCCGGTCTCCCATTTACATAACGTTGCCGACAACGAGGCGCTGCGGGCGGTTTACAGCGAATGTCTGAGCCGGGTCTCGAGTTTCGGTGCCGAACTCGAACAGAACGCCGGCCTGTGTGCTGCCTACCAGCGACTGCGTGGCCTGGACAGTTTTGTCAGTTTTGACAATCCGCGGCGCAAACTCATCGACAACGCGTTGCGCGACTTCCGGCTGGGTGGCGTTGACTTGCCCGATGCCAGCAAAGTCCGCGTTACGACCTTGCGCGTGGAGCTGGCTCAGCTCGCCGCACGTTTCGAAGAAAACGTGCTGGATGCAACCCAGGCTTATCAACTCGACGTGTTTGACGAGGGGCGCCTGGCCGGCCTGCCAGACTCGACCTTGGCCATGGCCCGCCAGCGGGCCGCCGAACAGGGCAAAGACGCATGGACACTGACGCTAGCCTTACCCTTTTATGTGCCGGCCATGAACAACCTCGCCGATCGCGAATTGCGTCGACAGCTCTACGAGGCCTATACCACCCGCGCCTCGGAATGTGGCCCCGCAGCGGGCGCCTACGACAATAACAAAGTCATGCACGAGCTCTTGTCCCACCGCCAGGAATTGGCGCGGCTGCTCGGCTTTCAGAATTTTGCTGAGCTCTCGCTGGCGACCAAGATGGCGCCCTCACCGGACGCCGTAGTAGCTTTTCTTGGGGACTTGGGTAAACAGGCCCGGCCGGCAGCGCAAAGAGAGTTCGATGAACTGGCTGCGTTTGCCAAGGCCGAGCTCGGACTCGACGCTTTGCAAGCCTGGGATGTCGGCTATTGCGCCGAGCAGTTGCGCCGTCATCGTTATCAGCTCAACCAGGAAGAGCTGCGGCCTTATTTCCCGCTGCCGCGGGTGCGCGCTGGACTGTTCGAAATCACCGCGCGATTGTTTGGTTTGCGCTTTGAGTCGGTATCGGGTGTCGAGACCTGGCATACGGATGTGGAATTTCATGCGGTGCATGATGCGACCGGCGAAACCCGCGGCTACTTTTATCTCGATCTCTATGCGCGTGCCGGCAAACGCTCCGGTGCTTGGATGGACGATTGCCTGACGCGCTGGCAACACGGCCATGACACCCAGCTGCCGGTCGCCTATCTGAACTGCAACTTCACACCACCCCAGGGGGACATCCCAAGTCTCTTGACCCATGACGAAGTCACCACCCTGTTCCACGAGTTCGGCCATGGCCTGCATCATCTGTTGACCACCATCGGGCGTCCCGCGGTCGCGGGCATCAACGGCGTAGCGTGGGACGCGGTCGAGCTACCCAGCCAGTTCCTCGAAAACTGGTGCTGGCAACGCGAAGCTCTGGATTTGATGTCAGGGCATGTCGAATCGGGCGCGCGCCTGCCGCAATTGCTTTTTGACAGACTGAGCGCTACGCGCCATTTCCAGGCCGCGATGCAGATGGTGAGGCAAGTCGAATTTGCGCTGTTCGATTTCCTCCTGCATCGCGATTACAGCCCGGCCTGCGACATCCAGGCCCTGCTCGATGGCGTGCGAGCTCAGGTTGCAGTGGTCAAGCCACCGGCGTGGAACCGCTTCCAACACAGTTTTTCGCATATCTTCGCCGGTGGTTACGCCGCCGGTTACTACAGCTATAAGTGGGCCGAAGTGCTATCGGCCGACGCGTTTGAGCGCTTCGCCGAAGAAGGCATTTTTAATTGCGCCACCGGTCTCGCCTTCCGCGATAGCATTCTCGCGAATGGCGGTGCAGAAGATGCGTTGGTATTGTTCCGACGCTTCCGCGGCCGCGACCCGCAAGTGGCGGCGCTGCTGCGTCAGGCTGGACTCATCACTTAGGCGGACCCGAAAATCAAAACGATGCGTTGGTCTGACACTCTAATTTCAGTAGTGCTGTTATGCGCTTGCGCCGCGTCGGCGGCGGCTGAACCAGCCTATGTTATCGACAAGCTGCTGGTCGGCATCCACGAAACCAAGGATGCCAATAGCGCTATCGTCAAGGTCGTCCCCACTGGCACCCAGCTTGAAGTGATTAAACGCGACGGTGACGCCGCCAATGTCCGCGAACCAGGTGGAGCATCAGGCTGGGTTGATGCTGCCTATCTCACTAGCGAGCTGCCGGCACAGCAGCGTATGACCGAGCTTGAGCAATCCAAAATCGCGCTGGAGACTAAACTTAAGCAACTGGAAGGCGCGGCGCGCAGCGGCGCGCCCGTCGCCCCCGGCGCAGCAGCTGTGCTGGCGAACGCCGAAATCGATTCCCTCACTAAAGAAAACACAGAGCTCAAGGGTAAGTTGTCCGACGAAAAACTGCGCGCAGAAACTTTGCAAATCGAGGTTTCAAGCCTGCGAGCGCAGGTCAAGAGCACGACTGTGCCCCCTGATGCCCGCTTGGTGGAATTGGAACGCTCACGCGATGAGCTCGAACATGAGCTCGAAGACGCCCAGCAGAAACTAGGCGAATATGCCGCGCGAACCTCGCTCGAGGACACCGCCACACTATTGCCGGTCGTCCTGCGCGAGTACGCGTCATCAATCGTTCTCATCGCACTGGTGCTGGTGATCTTGGCGTTTGGCGGCGGCATCTATGTGGCAGATTTTCTCAATCGCCGACGCCATGGTGGTTTCCGCCTGTGACGACCATCGCCACCTGGAATGTCAATTCGATTCGTGCGCGCATCGAACATCTGACAACCTGGCTCAATCAAGCCTCACCTGACGTGGTGGGCATTCAGGAAACCAAAGTTCAGGACGATGATTTCCCCCACGCTGAGCTCGCTGCACTCGGTTATCACATTCTGTTCAGCGGCCAAAAGTCCTATAACGGTATGGCCTTGTTGTCGAAACAACCCGCGACCCTGCTCGCGACCGAACTGCCGGGTTTCGATGATTCGCAGCGGCGCGTGCTGGCAGCCAATGTCGCGGGCATCACGCTGCTCAATCTTTATGTGCCCAATGGCTCGGCAGTCGGCACCGAGAAGTACGCTTACAAACTCGCTTGGCTGGATGCGCTTGGTGACTGGGTCGCGCACCTGCTTGCACGTGGTGACCCGCTCATGCTGATCGGTGATTTCAACATCGCACCGGAAGACCGCGACGTGCATGACCCCGCAGCCTGGGAAGGCAAGATTCTATGCAGCGACGACGAACGACAGCGCCTGCAACGCCTGATCGATCTCGGACTGTGCGACGTTTTTCGACGTTTCGAACAAGCACCCCAGTCCTTTTCCTGGTGGGACTACCGCGGTGGTGGTTTTCGGCGTAATCAAGGTTTGCGCATCGATCTCATCCTCGCCAGCCCGACGCTCGCCGAACGTTGTGAGGAATGCGAGGTTGACCTTGGACCACGACGTTGGGAAAAACCCTCGGACCACGCGCCCGTGGTAATGCGCCTGCGTCCTTGAATGACACAATGCTTAACTCAAGTTTCTGCCAATCTGTGGACTGATTCGCGCCGAGCCAGCGGCGGGCTCAGTAGGATTGAGGCATGAACCACGAAAACAACGACGAAGAATTTCCGTTTGACGAATGGGTGAACCTGGCCCGCCAAGATCCCCGCGCATTCGAGTCGGCGCGCCGTCAGG
This sequence comes from Pseudomonadota bacterium, assembly GCA_031418675.1. Classification (GTDB taxonomy): domain Bacteria; phylum Pseudomonadota; class Gammaproteobacteria; genus JADJYF01. Next base: position 641 of record JANOXY010000556.1, on the reverse strand, counting down.
TGCTACAGAGCTTGATTGCGTCTGCGCCTGCCGCCCAGCGCCAGCGTCTCGAAGGTCTGCAGTGGCGGATCGATCGCGAACGCGAGCTCGCCGACAATCCGATGTCGTCGTGCTTCAAGATCTCAAGTTTGATGTGGGACAAGGTGCTGGGCGAGAACGGGCTGGTTGACAATCTCGAACAGCTCTGTGGTGTGAAGCCCATCCGCCCGCAGCCCGCTCAGCAGGCCACCGTACTGCCGTTCCTGCCCCGCACCGATCGTGCTTAGGACAACACGCCTTGCATTGTGGCAGGGCGGGACCTAGAATTCGGGCCCTTTTGCGAGCCATCGAGCAGCGTCCATGAAAACGGATATCCATCCCAAGTACCACGAGATCACCGTCAAGTGCAGCTGTGGCGACAGCTTCCAGACGCGCTCCACGCTGCACAATGAGCAGCTGCAACTTGACGTCTGCTCTTCCTGCCACCCGTTTTATACGGGCCAGCAGAAAGTTGTAGATACTGCCGGCCGCATCGACAAATTCCGTCGGAGATACGGCGGGTCCTGAGCCCGTATTGGTCTCTCGCTCGCCTGCGTGCGGGCGCGCTCATCAAAACGGAATTCTGAGACTGGCCAGTTACTAGGCGCCATCGGGGTCTGACG
>JANOXY010000555.1:0-6375 GCA_031418675.1 Pseudomonadota bacterium | reverse complement strand
CGCAGAACTTCGATCGTTTCACGATAGGCAAAGGCCATCAAACGCATCACACCCGGCGCCGCCGAGCTCGTTGCTGACCGCGTCGAAGGTAATATGCTGGCGGCCGCTCAGGAAGTGGAAAAACTTTGTCTGCTGGTCGATGGTCCACTGATCAGTGAAGACGATGTGGTCGATGCGGTGCGGGATAGCGCACGTTACGACGTCTTTCAACTCGCCGACGCGGTAGTAGGCGGCGATCTGCCCCGCGCGTTGCGCATCATTCGCGGTCTGCGTGAAGAAGGCACCGAGCCCCTGTTGCTGAACTGGGCACTGGGACGTGAATTGCGTCAATTGGCCGGTATCTCGACCTTGGCCGCGCGTGGCAGCTCGGTTGACGCGGCCCTTGAACAGTACCGCGTGTGGAGCAACCGACGGCCGGCGGTCAAACGTCTGTTGGCGCGCCTCAGCACGGATGACCTGCTCGCCTTGTTGGCGTACGCTAATTTCATCGACACCGTGGTCAAGGGCGCGCAGACCGGCGAGCCCTGGGACGAGATCGAGATCCTGACAATGAAAATGGGTGGCGCACGCGGCATCAATGGTCTGCTGCGCAAACTCTAGGACAGCACGATGGCCGAAGTAATCAGACAAATCGACACCACGACCGATGTTTCGGCCTATGTCGAGAATCTTGCGCGCGCTGCGCGTGAGGCGAGTCGAGCCATGGCGCGTGCCACCAGTGCGCAGAAGAATGCCGCGCTGATCGCCATTGCTGCCCGCCTGCGCGAACGCAGTGATGAAATCCTGCAGGCAAATCGTGCTGATCGTGACGCAGCCACGGGTATCGATGGGGCCTTGCTCGAACGCCTGAGCTTGAACCCGGCGCGGGTCGAAGCCATGGCCACGGGCGTGGCCGAAGTTGCGGCCTTGGCCGATCCAATCGGTGGCATTACGGATCTCGATTTCCGTCCGAGTGGCATCCAGGTCGGACGCATGCGCGTGCCGCTGGGTGTGGTCGGTGTCATCTACGAAGCACGGCCGAATGTGACGGCCGACGCTGCCGCGCTGTGCCTTAAATCAGGCAATGCGGCGATCTTGCGTGGTGGCTCCGAAGCGCTGCGTTCCAATCAGCTGATCGCACAATGTGTGCACGCGGGACTGGAGCATGCCGGCCTGCCAGCCACGGCCGTGCAGGTTGTTGCGACCACCGATCGCGCCGCCGTCGGTGCGCTGCTTGCGCAGGATCGCTACATCGATGTCATCGTGCCACGGGGTGGCAAGGGCCTCATCGAGCGTGTCAGTCGTGAAGCGCGCATGCCGGTCATCAAACATCTGGACGGTGTGTGCCACGTGTTTTTCGACGACAGCGCCGAAGCGGCCAAAGCGCTGGCAATCGCTGTCAATGCAAAAACCCAGCGCTACGGCGTGTGCAATACCATGGAAACCCTGCTTGCGACACCGGCGGCCGCGCAACGGCTGTTTCCGCAGGTCTTGCAAGCGCTGCATGAGGCCGGCGTTGAACTGCGCGGTTGCGAACGTACCCGCGCACTGCATAAGCAAGTGATCGCGGCCAGCGAGGACGACTGGTACGCCGAGTACCTGGCGCCGATCCTCGCCGTGTGTGTGGTCGACAACTTCGACGCGGCACTGGAACACATCACGCGCTATGGATCGCAACACACCGATGCCATCGTGACCGAAAACTTCGTCAACGCGCGGCGTTTCCTCGCTGAAGTTGATTCAAGCTCGGTGATGGTCAACGCCTCGACCCGCTTTGCGGATGGTTTTGAATACGGCCTCGGTGCCGAGATCGGCATCAGCACCGACAAGTTCCATGCACGTGGACCGGTCGGCCTCGTGGGCCTGACCTCGCAAAAATGGATCGTGCTGGGAGACGGCCATATTCGTTCTTGAAGCTAGGCCCGGGATGCACACGCCATGAGCGCAGCGCTGCGCGTGCGGGCCGCCGGTCGACCCATCGGCCTCATGGGCGGTACGTTTGATCCGCTGCATAACGGTCATCTGCGCGTGGCGATCGAGGCCTACGAAAGTTTGGCCCTGGACCACGTCCGCCTGATCCCGCTGCACAAACCCAATCATCGCGCAGGTCCACTCGCCACGCCGGCCATGCGCCTGGCGATGCTGCGCGCCGCACTGCATCCACCGCTGGAACTCGACAGCTGTGAGCTTGAGCGCGGCGGCATCAGCTACACCGTCGATACCCTGCTCAGCCTGCGTGAGCGCTGGCCGCAACGGTCCTTATGCCTGCTGATCGGACGCGATGCTTATCACGGTTTGCCAGGCTGGCATCGCGCCGGCGAGTTGTTGTCGCTGGCCCATATCGTCGTTGCGTCGCGCCCGGACAGTGCGGCCGCTCACGACCCCGCGCTTGACGAACTGGTTGCGAATGCCCAGGCTGCGCGGGTGGAAGAACTCCATGATATGCGCGCCGGCCGGGTGTTTTTTCTCGATATCCCCCTGCTTCCGATTGCCTCCAGCGAGCTGCGCGCGCGTTGCGCTGCGGGCCGCATCATTCGGCACCTGGTGCCGGAATCCGTTGACGACCTCATCACCGAACATTCGCTGTATCGCCCATGAGCAAAAAAGAAGACAAGGCGCTGGCAGATCTGGCAAAACGCCTGGAAACCGCGCTCGACGACGGCAAAGCGGTCGATATCCGCGTGCTGGACGTGCGCAAGCTGACCGTCATTACCGACTACATGATCATTGCCTCCGGACGTTCCTCGCGCCAGGTGCGCGCGCTGGCCAATCGTGTCATGGACATCGCCCGCGAACAGGGTGTGCCCATCATTGGAAGTGAAGGTGAGCGGGAGAGCGAATGGATTCTGATCGATCTCGGCGGCGTGGTGGTGCATGTCATGCAGACCGAGACGCGCGCGTTTTATCAGCTCGAAAAACTCTGGGAACAGCGCGCTCCGGTCGAGATCCAGGCCGGCTAGCAGGCTAGCCGTGGTCGTTGATGTGCTGTGTGTGTGCCGGCGTCCACCAGCCTGGGTCACGCAGGCCTGCGCCGACTACGCCAAACGTCTGGCGCGCAGCGACGAGCTGCGCTTCCGCTTCTTGAATCCCGGCCCCGATGGCGCCGACAGCCTTGTGCGGCGGCGCGACGAAGGCGCCCGACTCAGCAAAGCACTGAAGGCGGGCAGCTATCTGATTGCCCTGGATGAACGTGGTGAGGAATTCAGCAGTGTCGAGCTTGCCGCGCGCTTCGGTGCCTGGCGGGAACGTCACGCCCACCTGAGCCTGGTGATAGGCGGCGCCGATGGCCTTGATCCGCCGGTGTTGGCCGCGGCTGCTGAACGCTGGTCCTTGTCACGCCTGACCCTGCCCCATCTGCTGGTGCAAGTGGTGGTGGCTGAACAGATCTACCGTGCGGCGAGCATACTCGCCGGTCATCCCTATCATCGCCCATGAACAAACAAACACGGGTACTGCACCTTGCCTCGCGGTCACCGCGCCGCGCCGAATATTTGCGTCTGCTCGGAGTGGACTTTGCACTCGTCGATGTGGATGTTGACGAGAGCCAACAGCCGCGCGAGGCGCCGGCTGACTATGTGCAACGGGTTGCATTAAGCAAAGCCCGCGCTGGTAGTGCGCAACTGCTGTCCGGTGCGGTGGTGCTGGCGGCTGATACGACGGTCAGCCTCGATGGCGAGATCTTCGGTAAACCGCGCGACGCGCTCGATGGTCCAGCCATGTTGGCGCGCCTGTCGGGGCGCTGGCATGAGGTGTACACAGCCGTGGTGGTCGGCGTTGATGCGGAGTATCACATCGAAGTGGTGAAAACCCGAGTGGAGTTCCGCGTGCTCGACGCGGCCGTGATCGAGGCCTACTGGCGCAGCGGCGAACCAAACGACAAGGCCGGCGGTTATGGCATCCAAGGCCTCGGTGGGGCTTTGGTCAAACGCATCGACGGCAGTTACGGCGCAGTGGTGGGTTTGCCCCTGTGTGAGACCGTGGCCTTATTGGAGAAAGTAGGCATCAGCCACGCCCTGCGCTGAGCAGATTGTTTTCCGATTCCGAACTCACTTATGCATCCCCGTAGGTGCGAATTTATTCGCACATTGCCCGACCGCAGAACTAACGCGGGTTCGAATGAGTGTGCGAATAAATTCGCACCTACAGGCGGAGATCTCATCGATAGAGGGGGAAACTCGTCCCGGCGCGAGCGGCCGGGACGGCAAGCATCTGCGCCCCATCCACCGCGCGGTGGATGGGGCGTCTGACTCAAACGATCAACGGCACGATCAGCAGTGCGACGATGTTGATGATCTTGATCAATGGGTTGACGGCCGGGCCGGCGGTGTCCTTGTAGGGATCGCCGACGGTATCACCGGTCACGGCGGCCTTGTGGGCTTCCGAGCCCTTGCCACCACAATGTCCATCTTCGATGTACTTTTTGGCGTTGTCCCACGCACCACCACCGGTGGTCATGGAGATCGCGACAAACAGACCCGTGATGATGGTACCCAGCAGCAGACCACCGAGTGCTTTGTAGCCCAAGGTGAAGCCAATCACGATCGGCACCAGCACCGGTAGCAGCGACGGGATGATCATTTCCTTGATCGCCGCCTTGGTCAGCATATCGACCGCGCGGGAGTAATCCGGCTTGGCCGTGCCGGCCATGATGCCGGGGATCTCTCGGAACTGACGACGAACTTCAACAACCACCGAGCCGGCCGCTCGACCTACCGCTTCCATGCCCATGGCGGCGAACAGGTAGGGCACCATGCCACCGATGAACAAGCCGATGATGACCGACGGATCGGACAGCATGAAGTCGACGTGGGCATCGGCGGCCAGTTTGCCCAGTGCACGCAGGTGAGTCTCAAGCTCATGGGTGTAATCGGCAAACAGCACTAGTGCGGCGAGCGCCGCAGAGCCGATGGCATAACCCTTGGTCACGGCCTTGGTGGTGTTGCCCACTGCGTCCAGCGGATCGGTGATGCCGCGGATGTGCTCCGGCAGTTCCGCCATCTCGGCGATGCCACCAGCGTTATCCGTAATCGGGCCGAAGGCGTCCAGCGCAACGATGATGCCGGTCATGGACAGCATGGACGTCGCGGCGATGGCGATACCGTACAGACCCGCCCACTGATGGGCAAAGTAGATGCTGGCGCAGATCACCAGCACCGGCAGCGCGCAGGCCTTCATTGAAACGCCGATGCCAGCGATGATGTTGGTCGCGTGACCGGTCTCGGATGCTGCGGCGATGTGTTTCACCGGCCCGTACTGCGTACCGGTGTAGTACTCCGTGATCCACACCAGGGCCGCAGTCAAGGCCAGACCGATCAGACCGCACAGGTAGAGGTTCATCGCGCCTAGCGAGGAGTCCGCCATCATATGGGTGGTGACCGGATAGAAAGCCGCTCCAGCGAGCACGCCAGCCACGATCAGTCCCCGATACAAGGCGCCCATGACGGTGCCGCCTTCGCTGAATTTGACGAAGAAGGTGCCGACGATAGAGGCGATGATCGAGACGCCACCGAGCACCAGCGGGAAGATCACACCGTTCGGGCCAACTTCCGTCGCGGACAGATAACCGAGCAGCATGGTTGCGATGACCGTTACCGCGTAGGTTTCGAACAGGTCAGCAGCCATGCCGGCGCAGTCGCCGACGTTGTCACCGACGTTGTCGGCGATGACGGCCGGGTTGCGCGGGTCGTCTTCCGGGATACCGGCTTCAACCTTGCCTACCAGGTCGGCGCCCACGTCGGCACCCTTGGTGAAAATACCGCCGCCGAGACGGGCAAAGATGGAAATCAGCGAGCCGCCAAATCCTAAGCCGACCAAGGGCGCGAGACTGGCCGCTGGGTCGGTGCGGGTCAGGTACGCGTAGTACCCGGCCACGCCCAGCAGGCCCAGGCCCACAACCAGCATGCCGGTGATAGCACCACCCCGGAAGGCGACCTGCAGGGCGGCGTTCATGCCCTTATTGGCCGCTTCTGCGGTGCGCAGATTGGAACGTACCGAGATGTTCATGCCGATGTAGCCGGTCGCGCCCGACAGCAGTGCGCCGATGGCAAAGCCGATAGCCGTCAAACTGCCCAGGGCTACCCACAGCCCCACGAACAGCACCACGCCGACAGCAGAGATCGTGATGTACTGGCGGTTCAGGTAAGCAGACGCACCCTGTTGAATCGCCGTTGCGATTTCAATCATGCGTGCGTTGCCCTGTGGCTGGGCCAGGATCCAGCGTACAGACCAGCCGCCGTAAAGAACGGCGCCAAGTCCGCACAGAATAGAGAACCAGAGTGGAGACATGAGAAGACCCCTCAGCTAAGGATTGCTGTCAGTTATTTTTGCGAAGATTCGGCCGAAATCAGCCGCCAAGGCCCATCATTCCCCATCGACGGGCGCGCCGGATTGTACTGG
>JANOXY010000554.1:0-2359 GCA_031418675.1 Pseudomonadota bacterium | reverse complement strand
AGACGCCACTGGTGATCTGGATCGCGCGCAAGCTTGAAGAGTATGGCTTCAAGCCTGGTATCGTGGCGCGCGGCTATCGCGGCGTGGCGCGCAACTGGCCACAACAGGTGCGCAGCGACAGCGATCCGGTGGTGGTGGGTGATGAAGCGGTGTTGCTGGCGCGCCGCACTGGTTTACCAACTGCGGTCGGCCCGCAGCGTAGCGTCGATATCGCAGCCTTGCTCAAGCACGCGGGAGTCGACATCATCGTCTGCGACGATGGACTGCAGCACTACGCCTTGGCACGGGACATCGAAATCGCGGTGCTCGATGGAGTTCGTCGTTATGGCAATGGTGTCTGTTTGCCGGCGGGACCACTGCGCGAGCCCGTCGCGCGCCTCGGCAGCGTCGATCTGGTAGTCACCAACGGCTTGGCCGCACGCGGTGAATTTGCCATGCGTTATGTGGCTAGCCATGCGCATCGTATCGGCAATGCCAGCGACCGCATGGCAGTTGCCGATTTTGTGGGCAATAGCGTGCATGCCGTCGCCGCCATCGGCAATCCCGCCAATTTTTTCGATTTGCTCAAGCGCAGCGGCCTGCACATCACGCCCCATGTGTTTCCCGATCATCATGTTTTTTCGCGCGAAGACTTGGCGTTCGGCGACAACCGAGCGGTGCTGATGACCGAAAAAGATGCGGTGAAATGTGAGCATTTCGCGGATCAGCGGCTGTGGTACGTGCCGATCGAAGTGGAGCTGCCGGAGGTATTCGAACGGCGCTTCAAGACCTTATTGCAGGAGGTATGCGATGGACAAAAAATTGCTTGAATTATTGGTCTGCCCGGTAACCAAAGGGCCGCTAATTTACGATCGTGACAAGCTAGAGTTGATCTCGAAAGCGGCGCGGCTGGCTTACCCGATTCGTGATGGGATTCCGGTCATGCTCGAAGACGAGGCGCGTGAGCTGTCAGACGAGGAAGTGGCACAGCTATCGGCATGAGCTTCAAGGTCTATATTCCGGCGCGTTACGGCTCTACGCGCCTGCCCGGAAAGCCGTTGCTGGAGATCGCTGGCAAGCCACTCATCGAACACGTGTTCGAGCGGGCGCTGGCGAGTGGCGCGGCCGAAGTTGTGATTGCAACTGACGACGAACGTATTGCCAGGGTGGCGCAAAAATTTGGTGCGACGGTATGTATGACTCCGCCAGCACTGCCGTCAGGCACTGATCGTATTGCGGCGGCCGCACGGGCACGGGGCGAGGCCGATGATCTTGTCATCGTCAACGTTCAGGGCGATGAACCCCGCATGCCCGCTGCGGTCATTCGGCAAGTTGCGACGCTGGTCGACACTACGCAGTGTGATATCGCCACCATCTGTGAGCCGCTGGAGCAAGCTCAATTATTCGATGCGAATGTGGTCAAAGTGGTGCGCGATCAGCAGCACCGGGCGCTGTATTTCAGTCGCGCGACTATCCCCTGGAGCCGCGATGAGTTTGGCGCTGGGCAACGCGCTACTGCGCGGCTGAGTTTGTATCGGCGACACGTAGGCATCTATGCCTACCGTGTGGGGTTTCTCGCGCGTTTTGTCGCGAGCCCGCCCGGCGAGCTGGAGCAGATGGAATGTCTGGAGCAACTGCGCGCACTCGATTTTGGCGCGCAGGTGATGGTTGCGGACGCGCTCGAACCCTGTGGCATCGGCATCGATACGCCTGAGGATCTCGAACGCCTGCGCGCTGGCGAAACCTGAAGCTAGCCGCTACGCGCGCATGTCACCGATAAATATTCTGATGTCCCATATTCTGTTCGTTTGCACCGGCAATATCTGTCGTTCGCCCCTGGCGGCGGGCATGTTGCGGGCGGGGCTGATGGAAGCCGGGCTCAGCCAGGTCTGCATGGTCGAATCCGCAGGCATACACGCGGTGGTCGGGGCAGCGGCCACGGCGCGGGCGATCAAAGTTGCGCGATCGTATGGCGCAGATATCAGCAGTCACGAGGCGCGCGCGTTTGAGACGTCGGATTTTCAACGTTTCGAGCTGATTATCGCGATGGACAGTGGGCATCTCGATTTTCTGCGTCACGTGCGTCCTGCCAGTTACACCGGAGAGGTGACACTGCTGGCGGCGGCACAGAGCGAGCGCAAACTCGAGATCGCCGATCCCTACGGCCGCTCGATGCTGGCCTATGAGCGCTCAGCACGTCTCATCGCCGAGGGCGTGGGGGTGATTCTGGCTGGAATGCTTGAACGCGCGAGTGCGGCGCGTTGGCCGAAACTCAGCGGGCGCGGTAAGTGATGCGGCCTTTGGAGAGGTCGTAGGGTGTCAGTTCGACGGTGACCTGGTCGCCAGTGAGAATGCGGATTTAGTTCTTGCGCATCTTGCC
>JANOXY010000553.1:0-2329 GCA_031418675.1 Pseudomonadota bacterium | reverse complement strand
TCACCGCCGCCAGCAGCGCAAAGGCCAGGATGGGTCGTTGAAAATAACCGACGAAGCGCGTCAAGCCACCGCTCTGCGCTGAACCCTTGCGCGCCTGGCGGGTCGCCAATGGGCGCGGTGCCGGTAACAAACTGAGCAGGGCAGGCAAAACGGTGAGGTTGGCGATCAGCGCCACGCCCATGCTGAAGCCCGCGATGACACCGAGTTGGGCAAGCCCCAGATAACTGGTGGGAACAAACGCAAAAAAACAGATGGCGGCACCCACCGCGGCCAGCACCAGGGCACCGCCGACACCACCGGCAGCCGCGGTCAAGGCTTGCACGCGCGCCGGACCGACGACCAGCTCTTCGCGATAGCGCATCGCAAATTGAATGCCGAAGTCGACGCCCATGCCGATGAAGAGCACCGCAAAGCACACTGAAATCAGATTCAGACTGCCGACAAAAACCGTCGCAAACGCGGCGGTCCAGACCAGCCCGCAGGCCAGCGTGAACAACACCGCCACCACCAGGCCCGCGGCGTTCAGACCCCAGATCAGCACCAGTGCAACGGCAACAAAGGACAAACCAGTGGTGAGCGAAGCGTCCTGCGCCACGGTCACCAGTTCTTCGCCATCCATGGCCTCGCTACCGGTCACTTCAAAACGTACATCGGCGTAGGCCGGTGTGATCTCGGCCAGTAATGCATGCAGTTTGGCGATGGCGTCTTCGGTCGGCCGGAAACTATCACCGCTATGGGCAGGATCGATCAGGACAAAGGCACGATGGGGGCCAGCACCACCGATGCCCGCAAAAAGCTCATCGCGCCAGTGCACCGCTTCGGCCTGACCTTGGCTATAGCCCTCGAGCGCGATGCTGAGCTTGTCGAACATGCCGGCCAGTTGTGTGCGCTGGCTGTCGTCGAGTTCGCCCTCAAGGCCGAGTGATAGCGCGTCAAGCAAGCCCGCCAGGCTGGGGTTGCTGGCCAGGGCACCGAGCAAGGGTTCAGCGCTGGTCAGGCGATCCGATAGATCCCACAGCGCGTCGGTACTGAGATACAGCAGACCATTGCGCGCAAAAAACTCACCGCCGCCGGGTTGGGCAACCGCGTGGGCAATATCCGCGCGTTGGCGCAGTCGAAGCGCGAGTGCATCGGCGGCATCTTCAGCCTGGCCCGCGTGGGACGATTCGGTATACACCACCACATCGCCCGGCAGCCGCGGAAAGGCAGCATCCAGCGCGTCGCTCGCGCGCATATGGGGCAGGTCGGGATCGAGCATCTTGCTCGTATCGGTATCGATAGCCACATGGCCGGCGGTGTACCAAGCGGCCACCGCGGTCAGGACGATACTCGCAACCAAGACCAACCAGGCATGGCGCGCGCTGGCCGTCACGACAAAAACAGCCACGCTGCGCGGCAGGGTGTTCCAGTGCATGTTCATGTCAGCTCAGCGCCGCGTTGCGGCCAGCGATGGGCTTGGTCTCAATCAGCGACGGACAACCGCCGGCCGGGTGATCAGCGATAAATCGCCGACGCCGGCACGACCAATGATCGCGATCACATCGGCGACGCGGCCTGCGTCAGCTTCGGCATCGGCGTGCAATGCGAGCTTGGGTGGGGGATGGCCGTTGTCGTTCACAGCCGCGGCGAGACCAGCGTCATCGCGCACGGCCTTGGCGTAGGTGACCTGGCCATTTTTGTCGACCACGACGTGGGGTACCTTGCTCGGCGGTGGCTGCAGACTCTTCGACTGGGGTGGGGTCAAGGCTTCGATCAGTTCCTGGTCAAGACTGCCGGCCAGCATGAAATAAAGGATCAGGATAAACACGACGTCGATTAAGGGGATGACGTTGGCATCCCGTTCGGCCGCGTTGCCACGCCGGCGGCGCACAACAACCCGGCGGCGATCGGCTTTCGGATTCGGCGCTTGCAAAGTCATCGTAGATCAGTTGGTCGCGGGGTCATCAAAGGAACGGGCGCGCCGCAGGTCAACGGCGGCGATGCCGGTACTCTTCAAAATGTCGATAACGTTGACCGCGCGCTGCAGTTTGACGCCGTTGTCGACCGCAACAATGGCCAGATCCTTGTCGCCGCGTTGGCGCTGCGCGGCGGTTTGCAACAGTTCCTCGTCGCTCATCTGGCGGCCCGCCATCCACGTGCTGCCATCGCGGTGCAGTTCGACCTGCAGCGGTGGCACGGGCGGCGGCTTTTCCGACTGATTCTGATTGGCCGTCCCCACACCCATGCCGCGGGGCTGCAGAAAATTGGTCCGCAGCATGAAGAAGATCAGCAGGATGATAACCAGGTCGACCAGCGCCACCAGGGTAATGCGGCGCGCACGCCGGGGGCG
>JANOXY010000552.1:0-7245 GCA_031418675.1 Pseudomonadota bacterium | reverse complement strand
CCAGCGCTGTGCTCAGTGTGTTCCAAATGCCCCACGCCAGGGGTATCCCTGCCAGCAGCCACAAACCTACGACACCCAGCGCGGCACTGGGCGGCGTGGCTTCGATGGTTTGGCTTGCCGTTGTTACGCTCGGATCGTGGGCGAGCTGGCGCTCGGCAGCCAGCTCGGCCTCGCTCATGAACCAGTGCGTGGCCAGTGGCCGCACGGCGAGATTGCACAACAAGCCGCCGGCCAGCAAGGCGGCCAGCACGTACAGGGTAGCGTCATAAGCGACACTCTTGGTCACGCCCGACTTGATTTGTGCATCGTTGATGTAGTTGACCAGCACCGGACCAAGAATGCCGGCGACCGACCAGGCCGTGAGCAGACGACCGTGTATGGCGCCGACCATCTGGGTGCCGAAGAGATCAGCCAGATAGGCCGGAATCGTGGCAAAACCGCCGCCGTACAGGGTAAGAATGACGCAGAACACGGCGACGAACAGCGCCACGTTGCCCGTTGCCCCGGCACTGGGTGCGGCGCTGTAAAGCACGATGCCGTGTAAAAAGAAGACGACGTAGGTGGCCTTGCGACCGATATAGTCCGAGCACGAAGCCCACACGATGCGCCCAGCGATATTGAACAGACTGAGCAGGCCGGTGAAGCCGGCGGCGATAGCTGCAATCTCACCAAGCTGAGCGGCGTTTAACTGGTCAAATTTCAAATCCAGGCCCAGCAGGCGACCGCCGAAGATCTCCTGCAGCATGGGCGAAGCCATGCCGATCACACCGATCCCTGCCGATACGTTCAGGCACAGCACACCCCATAACAACCAGAACTGCGGTGTGCGCCACGCGCGGCTGACGTGAACGTGACGGCTGGTGATCATGTTGTCCGCGCCAGCGGCGGGCTGCCAGTGCGGGGGGCGCCAGCCGCTAGCTGGCACACGATAGGCGAACGCGCCGCACAACATGAAGAGCAGATAAATAACCGCGAGGGTAAGCAAGGTCTGCCACACACCAACTGATTCGGCGCCGGCATAGTGCTTCATGAGGATGTGTGCCAGTGGCGAACCGATCATCGCGCCGCCGCCAAAACCCATGATCGCCATGCCGGTGGCCATGCCGCGCCGATCGGGAAACCATTTGATCAAGGTCGATACCGGCGAGATATAACCGAGGCCGAGGCCGATGCCACCGATCAATCCCGCACCCAGCCACAACAGCCATAGTTGATGGGCGTAGACGCCGGCCGCAGCAAGCGCCAGACCACCACACCAGCACAGTGCCGCTACAACACCGGCTTTGCGCGGGCCCACATGCTCAAGCCAGCTACCCCACAAGGCGGCGCTCGAACCGAGGAATACGAAGAACAAGGTATAGGTCCAACCGAGCAGCGGCTTGTCCCAGTCGCAACGGACCGTAGTGAGTTTCGCCAGCCAGGTCATGTCGGACGGGCACACCAGTGGAGTAGCCCCACCCACGGCGTGCATGAGAGGCAGCCAGAACACCGAAAAACCATAGGCCATGCCTATGCATAGATGGATGCACAGCGCCGCCGGCGGCACCAGCCAGCGGTTGAAGCCGGGTCCGGCGATGGTGCGCTGTTTGGAGAGCAATGAGGTCACGAAAATCTCCGCGAGAACGGCTCGCGTGCCAAGGTGGCAGGCTGGAGGAGCTCGGATTCTACGCGCGTTTCGCCACGCTCGCTGAAGGGCGTCGGTGATGGCGCCTCAGGCCGGCGGCAGGGACCGCGTTGCACTGGCAGCGCCGCGCAATTCTGCGACAATCCCCGTCAGCATGAAAAAAACCTTTCCCTTCGATTTCTTCTACGCGCTCACCACCTTGCTGCTGAGCTTCACCATGGTACACATTGCCTACACCTTGGTGATCCGGCCGAATGCCGACGCGGCGCTGGCCCACCAGCGCGAAGTCTGGGCCCAGGATCCCATGACCCATGTGCCGCGCTCGATCTGGGTCATCATGCATGATCCGGAACCGGAAACCTGTTGGGTGCTGGCGGTGTGGGCGGGCTTCATCCTTGGTTACCGTGAATTTCGTGTGATGCGCGAGCGCAAGCTGCTGCAGCTGGATCTGGTTGGCATGAAAGCAGGCGAAGTGATTTTTCCCTCGTCCGTGCGGGAATTCTCACGCCAGCTCGAAGCCCTGCCCGCCGCACAACAGACGCGCCTGGTGCCGCGCACGTTGCGCACCTCGATGACGCGCTTCAGTGCCACCGGCAGCGTGCAACACGCCGCCGACGCGGCGCGCGACGAATGTGAGTTCGAAGCCTCACGGCTCGACGCCGAGCTATCCATGATCCGCTTCTGTGTGTGGGCGATTCCGGCGGTCGGATTTGTCGGCACCGTGCGTGGTATCGGCGCCGCGTTGCAGGAAGCACAACGCGCTGCGGCCGGCGATGTTACTGGCGTCACCCAGGGCCTGGGCATCACTTTTAATGCAACCCTGGTAGCCCTGACACTGGCCATCACCATCATGTTTTTTCTGCATCAGTTGCAACTGTCCCAGGATCGTTTAGTCCTGGATGCCAAGGCCTACATCGATCACCACCTGATTCGGCATCTGCGCGAACACTGAGCGGGCTGCGCCAGCGGCGTATGGTGCGCTGAATGTTGTAGGCTGTGCCCTCCATTCAGCCAGGAGCCGCTACGTTGAGCACACCTCGTTATGTTTCATTCGCCCGTGCTGTAAGCCACGTATTTGTCACGCTGGGTCTTGTTTTTGCCGTGAGTGCTCAGGCGGCAGAGCCGGCTGCGGACAAAGCGCTCGAAGAACAGATCCTCAAAGTCATTCGCGAACATCCCAAGGAGATCATGGAGGCGGTGGTTACCTATCAGCGTGCCCAGGCTGAGCAGCGTATGAAAACCGCCGAAACGCGTTTGCAGGAACAGGTCGCGCAGTTGAAGGGCGATGAACTGACTGTCGACGCTCCGCAGCGTGGCAAAATTGGCAGCCCGCTGGTGCTGGTGGAGTTCTCGGACTTCCAGTGCCCGTATTGCGCCAAGGCCCATGCCATCGTCGAGCAATTCATGGCAGCCCACGGTCAGGAAGTTGTGCTGGTCTACCGACATCTGCCGCTCGGCGACATGCATCCCCAGGCCACACCTGCCGCGCTGGCCGCCTGGGCCGCGCAGCAGCAAGGTAAGTTCTGGGAATTTCATGACGCGCTATTCGACGCACAGGAACGCTTGGGGGAAGCTTTTTATACCGAGACTGCGCGCAAACTTGGCCTGGACTTGGCGCGTTTCGATAAAGATCGCCATGGCGCGGCCGCGCAGAGCGCCATTGACCGCGATATCGAACTCGCCAAAAAACTCGGCATAACCGCCACGCCCCAGTTCCTCATGAATGGCAAGCCGATCACCGGTGCCGCGCCGTTGCAGGAATTTGAACAAGTGTTGGCGCAAACCCGCGCGGCAAAGTAGGTCCGAATTTATTCGGACATTAGGTTCGAGGGGGATGCATGGCTGCACAATGTGCGAATACATTCGCACCTACAAGGCGGTGATTCAGCTCAATCTACATCCAGTCGGAAGGGCTGCCACCACAGCAGCAGTTGTGGCATCAAGGTCAGTGCTGCCAGCAAGGCGACCATCATGGCCACCGCCGTCAACAGTCCGAACAGGATGGTGGGAATAAAGTTCGACAGCATCAGTATCGAAAAACCCACGACCACCGTGACAGTGGTGTAGAAGCCTGCTTTGGCTACGTTGTTGTGGCAGTAATGCATTGTCGCGAGCGGATCGCGCAGGCGTGCGTATTCGAGCTTGTAGCTGTAGAGGTAGTGAATGCAGTCTTCAACGGCGATGCCCATGGTGATCGAAGCAATGGTAATCGTCATCAGATCGAGCGGGATCTTCATCCAGCCCATGAAGCCAAGAATCGTGATCGCGCCGAGTAAGTTGGGCAGGATGCCGATAATGGCCACCAGCACGGAGCGGAACATGATGATGAGGGGCACCATGATGACCGCCAAGGCCGATCCGAAGGTCAGGATCTGGGACTGATACAGGCTCTGTAGCACGTTGTTATAGAGCACCAGCAGGCCGGAAATCTGGTACTCGTCGGGCTTCAGTTTTAAGCGCTCGCGCAAATCGGTGTCAATGCGCTCGAGCAGGTCCTTGCGCTTCAAGCCCGCCTGGGTATCAAGCACGCGCGCCGTGATACGCATCTCGTTGTCGTAGACCGAGACATAGGGCGTAAACAGATTGACCTTGGCGGCATCGGGCATTTGCCGGTAGATGTTTTCTATGCTATCGGGTCCGAGTGGCTTGTTGCCGTTCATGCTTTCGGCGACGCGCAAGGTCGAGGCCAGCGACAAAACCTTGCCCAGCTGCGGCAGGGTTTCAAGATAGGCATGTACGGCTTTCAGTCGTTCGATTTTTGCATCGCTAAACCACGACGTGGAGCTGTGTTCGGCGGTTTCGACCTGGTCGAACATCGCCGCCAGATCACCTGCGCCAGCTTGCGTGCCGGGGGCGTCGCCGCTCTCGGGCGGAAACTTGAGCACGATGTCCAACGGTGTGGTGCCACCGAGCTTCTGATCGATCAATTCCAGACCTTGATGAATCTCCGTGTTCTTATGGAAATAGGACACGAAGCTGTTCTCGACTTCGAGTTTACGCACACCCACGACCGCGACTGCAGCGACCAGCAGCGATGTTACGAGGATAGCTTTGCCGTGGCGTTCGGTCAGCCGCGCGAGCGCTTCTGTGAAGGCATACCCCTGCGCTTCGGGACGCGTCAGCGCTTTGCGTGGGGTCATGACCAGCAGGGCCGGAAAGAGCAGGAATGTCGATAAAAATGCCACCAACAAACCGATCGACATCATCCAGCCAAAATCGATGACCGGCTTGATGTCGCACAATACAAAGGAGCCGAAGCCAATAATGTTGGTCAGCACGGTGTACAGCGAGGGTCGCGCCATCTGTGCCACTGTGCGCCGCACCAGTTCGTATTGCTCGAGATCGGCGTGATCGCGCTGCAATTCGCGATAGCGCACCACCAGATGAATATTCATCGACATGGTCAGGATCAGCATCAGCGAGACAAAATTGGTCGAAATGATGGTCACTTTCCAACCCACCAGACCGAGCAGGCCAAACATCGCGGTACTGGCGTAGATGCAACTCGCGAAGGGCAAGGCCACCCAGCGCAACTCGCGAAAAATGATCCCCATCATTACGATCAGAAACAGCAGCACCGCGCCGCCGAAGACCACCAGATCGCTCTGGATGAAGCTCATCATGTCGTCGATGATCATCGGCAGGCCACCGAGGTAGAGCTTGGTTTCTCCACGATAGCTATCGAGTACGCCACGAATCTGTTTGATGGCAGCGCGTGTGGTCGCTTCGTACTCTTCTTTGGCCTGTTCGTAGTCGGGGCGCAGACGCTCGAGTTCCTGTTCTTTGGTGGCGGTCAAGCCACCGTGAATGCGTTGGTAGAGCAGGTCGTCGCGCAGATCAGACAGTCGTGGCAGGTTGGCGTGTTCTTTGAGAATGATCTGGATAGCGCCAACTTTGCCGTCGGCGCTCGCCACCAGGTCGCGATACAACGGGCTGGTGGTGAGTTCCGCGCGGGCATCGGCGACCTTTATGTTGCGTGAGCGCAGAGTTTCAAAATTCATCCCCAGATTCGCCATCGGGCCCGTGACCGTTGACAACAGCGGCACGTCCAGCACCGTGACGATGTCTTTCACGGCCGGCACTTTGGCCAGGTCATCGCGTAAGCGGCTCAGCATGTCGAGCGATGCGGGTGCAAACAGATCGTCCTTGGGCACGAGCGCGATGAAAAGGAAGTCCTGGGTTTTGTAGCGCATGGCGATCTGGCGAAAAGCGCGCAAATCCTTATCGCTTTCCAGCAACAGGGCATCGGTTGAGGCGTCGAGTTTGAAATTGCGTAAGCCCGGCAGCAGGGCCGCCATGAGCAGAGTCAGTAGCGCGAGTGCCAGCCACGGATTACGCAGCACAAGGCGTTCGTAAAGAGCAGCAATATGCTTTGACATGGGCGGGCCTATGGCGGGCAAACGCCCGTGGACGGGCTAGTGTAATGCGCTGTCAGCGCCGCGGGCAGCTTTCGCAGTGCCGCCCGTAACAGCAGCGCAAGGCCCTGTTAAGGATGGTGTCGAGCAACTCCCCTTTCGAGGAACCGTGTCCTATAATCGGGCCCCGAGCCAACCGTCCGGTCGGTTCATTAGCGCTGGTGCGAACCCTGAATTGAGGGGCTGGCGCGCAAACATGGGGATAGCTATGCGATGGCGAACTGAAGGGGTGATGCCCCGTCGATCGAGGGCAGCCCGGAGCGTGGCCGTGCTCGCATTCTTTATCGCCCTGGTGGCCACCAGCCAGGCATGGTCGCAACAGGCGGCCACCGACACCGCCGCACCACCGGCTGCAACGACCGCTTCCGACGCGGCAGCGAGCGTCGCCGATAAGGCTGCCAGTGTGGCCGATGCGGTGGTCGACAAGGCCGCTGAAGCAGCTGCGGGTGCCGCGGAGAGCGGCAAGCCCGGTGAGCGCCAAGGCGACGAGCTCGAGCTCGGCGTGAGTCTCGATCCGACCTCTTGGTGGACGGGGGTGACGCGTCTGGTTGAGCTGGGCGGCAAGCTGATTATCGTCATGCTGGTGATATCAGTGCTGGGCCTGGCCATCGTGATGTTCAAAGTGCTGCAGTTCATGCAGGTGCGCGACGGCTCGATGCGCGCATTACATAAGGCCATCGATACCTGGGAGGGTGGCAACGTCAAGCAAGGCCAGGAGATGATCAAACGCATTGGTCTGGGCTTCGCCACGGACGTCGAATACGCCTTGAAGCGACTGCGCCCCGACAATGTCGAACTGGTGCGCGAAGAACTCTACCGCCGTGCGCGGGTGTTCCTGCAGCCCTTGCACGACCATCTGCCGACCATCGAAATCATCTACTACGTCGCGCCCCTGCTTGGGCTGCTCGGCACCGTGACCGGCATCATCGCGACCTTCCAGGCGCTGGAAACGACGGGCGGGGCCAACGACGCGGCCAAATTGGCCGGTGGCATCTGGGAAGCACTGTTGTGTACGGGCGTGGGTTTGTCGATGGCGATCCCGTTCGCCATCCTGCATTCGCTGCTGGAAACCCGCCTGAGTCACATCGTGGCGGGTATCGAAGACATCATTGCGCGGGTGTTCACCACCGAACTGGATCTCAACCCGGCCGATAACAAGTCGCGTGCGTGAACTGCGACTCAAGCGCCCCCGGCGTGCGCGCCGCA
>JANOXY010000551.1:0-5155 GCA_031418675.1 Pseudomonadota bacterium | reverse complement strand
TTTACCCAGGATGACGCTCATATTTTCTGCGCCGAGAAGGACCTGCAGTCTGAGGTCACTCGTCTCATTGATATGACCTACCAGGTTTACGCAGCCTTTGGTTTCAGCGACATTGAAGTGGCGCTTTCACTGCGCCCACTTCAACGCGTCGGCAGCGATGCTATCTGGGACAAAGCCGAGGAAGCCTTGAAACTGGCCTTGACCAATAAGGGTATCAACTTCCGAGTTCAGCCCGGCGAGGGCGCGTTTTACGGACCCAAAATTGAGTTCACCCTGAAGGATTGTCTGGGCCGGGGCTGGCAGTGCGGGACGGTGCAGGTTGATTTTTCCATGCCAGACCGCTTAGGTGCGAAGTTTGTGGGTGAAGACGGCGAGCGTCACGTGCCGGTCATGATCCATCGCGCCATTCTGGGCTCGATGGAGCGATTTATCGGCATTCTTATCGAACACCACGCAGGGCGCTTTCCGGCGTGGCTGGCGCCAATACAGGCAATCGCGCTCAGTATTACTGAACATCACGGGTCCTGGGCCTCAGAAGTTGCGGAAATCCTGAAAAATCAAGGATTCCGATGTGATGCGGACTTGAGAAACGAGAAGATCGGGCTTAAAATCCGCGAGCACACCCTGCAGCGTATCCCCTACTTGCTCGTCATAGGCGAGCGTGAGATGGGCAATAGAACCGTGGCCGTGCGAGCGCAAAGCGGCGCCGATCTGGGCGAAATGTCAGTAGATCATTTCATCGATCGGCTCCGCGCGGAAGTTGCGCAGCGAGGCCTAAGCATTTTGGAGGATTGAGGTATAGCCGCCGACAAGAAGAACCGAGTAAACGGGGATATTAGCTGTCCGCAAGTACGCCTAATTGGCGCGGACGGAGAGAATCTCGGAATCGTTGCAATCGAAGCTGCGAGGCGTGAAGCAGAAACCCACGAGCTCGACCTGGTTGAGATTGTGCCAACCGCTGAGCCGCCGGTCTGCCGGGTGATGGATTTTGGCAAGTTCTTGTTCGATGTGAACAAGAAACGCCATGCCGCCAAGCGCAAGCAGAAGCAAATCCAGGTCAAGGAAATCAAGTTCCGACCAGGGACAGATGAGGGCGATTACCTGATCAAGCTCCGTAATCTCAAGCGGTTTCTCGAATCAGGCGACAAGGTGAAGGTTACTTTGCGCTTCCGCGGCCGCGAAATGGCGCATCAAGAGCTGGGCGCACAGATGCTGCAGCGGGTCGAGAGCGACCTCGGGCAGTTAGGAAACGTAGAGCAATTCCCGAAGCTCGAAGGGCGACAGATGGTCATGGTCATCGCGCCGAAACGAAGTTGACGGGCAGTGGAGTACCGATGAGATGCCGAAAATTAAGAGCAACCGCGGCGCCGCCAAGCGGTTTACCAAAACCGGAAGTGGCCGCATCAAGCGCAGGCAGTCGTTCAAACGTCATATCCTGACGAAGAAGAGCCCTAAGCGTAAGCGTCAGCTGCGTCACGGCGCATTGATCGCACACGCCGATGAAGCATCTGTGCGACAGATGCTGCCCGGGCTGTAAGACGGTAGAGCGAAGGATTTATTAGCAATGGCACGAGTCAAACGTGGCGTCCAGGCGCATGCCCGGCACAAAAAAATAATCGATCTGGCCAAGGGGTACCGCGGACGGCGCAAGAACGTCTACCGCGTTGCCAAACAAGCGGTAATTAAGGCGGGTCAGTATGCGTACCGCGATCGCCGGCAGCGTAAACGTCAGTTCCGCGCTTTATGGATTGTGAGGATAAACGCAGCGGCTCGCGGTTTCGGACTGAGCTACTCGCGATTCATCAATGGCTTGGCGCGCGCCGGTATCGAGGTTGACCGCAAGGTGCTCGCTGACCTCGCAGTCCACGATCTAACGGCATTCAGCGCTTTGGCGGAACGTTCTAAAGTCGCTTTGGCCGCTTAAACCGACTCAGACGCGACAAGTTCGGATACGGGGAAAGGTCGAACCTTTCCCCTTTCTTTTTTTAGCCTGCGCAGCCTCTCGCATGAGCGATATTGAAGCTATTGTCCAGGAAGCGAGTGCTGCACTCGCGGCGGCGACCGATCTCGGGGCGCTCGACGAGTTGCGCGTGCGCTACCTCGGCAAAAAGGGACGAATCACTGAGCAGTTGAAAAGCCTAGGTGGCCTGCCCGCTGATCAGCGTCCGGCCGCCGGCCAGGCTATCAATGATGCAAAGCTGAGAGTGAGTGAGCAGCTCGACGGGCGTCGAATTGAGCTGGAAGCTGCGCGGCTGGACGAACGGCTACGTCGTGAGCAGATCGACGTTACTTTGCCCGGGCGAGGCGTCAAGAGCGGTGGCATTCATCCTATCAGCATGGTCATCGAACGCATCGAGACCATTTTCCGTCACGCGGGCTACAGTGTTGCCCGGGGGCCCGAAGTTGAGGACGATTTCCATAATTTCGAAGCGCTAAATATCCCCGCCCATCACCCGGCGCGTGCAATGCACGACACCTTCTATCTTGCCGACGGACGGTTACTGCGTACTCATACCTCGCCGGTACAGATTCGCGTGATGAAGGAACAGCCGCCGCCGCTACGCATCATTGCACCGGGGCGTGTCTACCGCTGCGATTACGATCAGACCCATTCCCCGATGTTCCATCAGGTGGAGGGCCTGTGCATCGACGAGGGGATCACGATGGCCGATCTGAAGGGCACGCTCGACATGTTTCTGAAGACATTTTTTGCCCGCGGTGATCTCAAAATTCGTTATCGACCTTCCTACTTCCCGTTCACTGAACCATCCATGGAAGTTGACATCATGCTGGAGTCGAAACACGGCATCAGCAACTGGCTGGAAGTGATGGGTTGCGGCATGGTCCATCCGAAGGTGCTGAGCAATGTCGGCATTGATGCGGAACAGTTTACGGGTTTTGCATTCGGTCTCGGTGTCGAACGACTGGCGATGTTGCGGCACGGTATTTCGGACTTGAGATTGTTCTTCGAAAACGATATCCAGTTTCTTCGTCAGTTCGCCTGACGACGGCGTTGGCTCTGGGAATCCCCCGATGAAACTCAGTGAGCGATGGTTGCGCGATTGGTACGATGCGCCGGCTGATGCGGCATCGATAGCGGAACGTCTGACATTAGCTGGCTTGGAAGTTGAGGGGCTTGAGCCTGCTGCGCCAGCCTCGAGCGGCGTAGTGGTTGCGGAGGTACGCGCTATTTCTCGCCACCCGGATGCCGAGCATTTGACTGTCTGCGAGATATTCGACGGACGCGATAGTCACCAAGTGGTCTGCGGTGCGCCTAATGTCCGAGTCGGGATGAAAACGGCTTATGCCCCGCCAGGGGCGCAGATCCCCGGCGCGCGGACACTCACCCTTAGCAAGATCCGGGGCGTCGAATCGGCCGGTATGTTGTGTTCGGCCAGTGAACTCGGACTTGGAGACGCCGCCGACGGGATCATCGAGCTGCCCGATGAAGCGACCCTCGCAATCCCGCTTTGGGATCTATTGCAGCTCGACGACAACGTACTAGAAGTCAACCTGACGCCTAACCGCGGCGATTGTTTTTGCGTGAGTGGGATCGCACGGGATCTTGCCGCGCTATACGGTGGGTCTTTGAAATCCACCGCAGTCCCGCCGGTGCCGGCAGTGTCTGCCCAGCAGATGGATGTGAGGCTCTCTGCACCAGAGGCTTGCCCTGTTTATGCAGGCCGAACCATCATCGGCCTCAATCCGCGAGCCCGGACGCCATTGTGGATGAGCGAACGCTTACGCCGGTCAGGGGTGCGCTGCATACATCCGTTGGTTGACGTCACAAATTACGTGATGCTCGAGCTCGGCCAGCCCATGCACGCGTTTGATCTGGACAAATTGTCTGCGCCAATCGTGGTGCGGGAGGCGAAGTCTGGCGAGCGAATCGTGCTGCTCGATGGCGGCGAAGTTGAGCTCATGGCAGGCAGCCTCCTGATCAGCGACGACAGCGGCCCGATAGCGCTCGCAGGTGTCATGGGCGGCGCCAGCACCGCGGTTTCGGCTGACACGTCGAGCGTATTTCTGGAAAGCGCCTTTTTTGAGCCCGTGCGATTGGCGGGCGCCGCGCGCAGCTATCGTTTGCACACCGATGCCTCGCAGCGCTTTGAGCGCGGGGTTGACCCCAGTGCGCAAGCACGCGCAATTGAGCGCGCCACTGGCTTGATTCTCGAGATTTGCGGCGGCGCAGCGGGCCCTTGCATAGTGACGCTTGGGGACCAGGTCCGGCATCAAGCTGTTCAAGTCAGTTTCAGGCCCGCAGCCGTCGAGCGCCTGCTCGGGATTACTGTTTCTGACGCGAATATGCTCAAGATCCTGCGCAGTTTGGACATGAAAGTCGATGCCGAGGTTGTGCCTTGGCGGGTGGATGTACCGACTTTTCGATTCGATATAACAATCGAAGCCGACTTGGTAGAAGAAATCGCACGAATTCGGGGCTACGACGCGATTCCCACGCGCTTGCCCAAGACAGTGAGTGTGCCGGCCTTAGGAGACGCCGTAACACCACTCGAGGCTCGCACACGCAGCACTTTGAGTGCTCGAGGCTTTTTTGAAGCAATCACCTACAGCTTCATTGACCCTTCGTTGGCGACGGCTTTCGAACCCGAGCTTGAGTCGGTGGCTCTCGCCAACCCCATATCCAGTGAGATGTCAGTACTGCGGCGTTCCTTGTGGCCAGGTCTACTTTCGGCCGCCCTGCATAATCGCAATCGGCAAGTCGAGGACATCCGGCTATTTGAGCTCGGGATGGTGTTTCGACAGGACGACGCGACCCTCCATCAAACCAACGAAATAGCCGGGCTTCGTGCCGGCATTGCCGTCCCTAAACAGTGGACGAGCACCGCTAGAGAAACTGATTTTTACGATATAAAACAAGATATTGAATCTCTGTTGCAGACACTGCATCAGGACAATGTTGAATTTGTTCCAGAAGCTTACCCGGCATTGCAACCGGGCCAGACCGCAGCCATTGTTCGAAACGGTGTGATCTTGGGCCACGTCGGTGCGCTGCACCCGGCGATAGGCGGTCGCTTGGGCTTTGATAAGCCGTTGTTTCTTTTCCAAATTAGTTGCCATCTCCTAGCTCCTGCTGCTGTGCCGCAGTTCCAGCCGATTTCGAAATTTCCTGCCGTTCGTCGCGATCTCGCCATCG
>JANOXY010000550.1:0-9024 GCA_031418675.1 Pseudomonadota bacterium | reverse complement strand
AAACCCAGCGTCGGTTGCGTGTCACGGTCTTCGTCTTCAGGTAACAAGGGCGAGGACTCGCGGATGAACTCAATCAGCTGGCGGCGCAGCGCGTTCAGGTCCGCACCGCATGCGCGCAGTACTTTGGCAGCGGTCGGGTTGTCCAGCAGTGCCAGCAGCAGATGCTCGACGGTCATGAATTCATGGCGCTGCTCGCGAGCCTCTTTGAAGGCCATGTTGAGCGTGACTTCGAGTTCTTTGCTTAGCACTGCGGCATCCTCTAATGGCGGATCACGAGTCGATCTCAAGTGTGCACAATAACGGGTGAGCGTTATCGTGCGCGTAAGCGTTAACTTGCGCCACCTTGGTTTCAGCTATCTCACGGGTGAATATACCGCACACACCTTTACCAAGTGTATGCACTTCTAACATGACCCTCGTCGCCGCCGGTCGGTTCATCTGGAAGAACTTTTCAAGGACATGCACGACGAACTCCATGGGCGTGTAGTCGTCGTTCAGCATGATTACCCGATACAGTGGCGGCTTCTTGAGTTTGGGCTTCGCTTCTTGAATCGCAAGGCCTGATTCGCGGTGATGTTCGGGCTGCTTCGACATGGCTCTTCGTCAAACACTGGCGGGTGCGGTACCTGAGGGTCGGTCCGCTTGTGAATTTATACGTTCGTAGTCGTCCGCGTAAATGGTCGGCTGCGATTCGACCGCCTTCCAATGCCGCGATTCCGTAGGGGATTAGCCAATGGGGAGGGTGCGACTGTTGGCGTGCAAACCAAACCATGGACGCGGATTCGGCGGTAATCTAATGGCCATAACAGCGCCCACTGCCCAGTGCCAGGGCGTACTGCGTGTGTCGCATGGTATGCATTTACGATGCGACCACTGGCACCATGGCGGAATCGCGAGTTGATTGTCAATTTTCGTCCTGGAACATTGACAGTTGGTGCACTGCAACGTACCTTCCCAACCGCCCTACGCGCCTGTCGATATCCCGTTGCTCGCAGGTTCCAGGGGCGCCCAGCCTTACCAACCAGCGGATAAGTCGGCGCTGACAACCCCGGGTACATTTCCTTGCTGGCCCAGGCTACGGGGGATTACCATCCGCGCCCTCAGGCACCAGGGCATCCCGCGGCGGGTGACCTAACAACGAGCTTCGTCCCCGATTGACGTGTGAGGCTCACGATTCTTTACAGTGACTTTGGCAGGAGAACACGAGCATGTCGTCATTCGAGGAACAAGCTAAGCAGCTCAAGCAGGACTGGGCGACCAATCCGCGCTGGAAGGGCGTGACCCGTCCCTATTCCGCGGAAGACGTCGTGCGGCTGCGTGGCAGCGTCATGATCGAACACACCCTGGCCCGCCGCGGCGCAGCAAAGCTGTGGGATCTGGTCAATACCGAAGATTTTGTCCCCTGCCTCGGCGCCTTGACAGGTGGTCAGGCCGTGCAGCAGGTCAAGGCCGGCATCAAGGCCATCTATCTGTCCGGCTGGCAGGTTGCCGCCGATGGCAACACCTCCGAGACCATGTATCCAGACCAGTCGCTTTACGCCGTCGACTCGGTGCCGACCATGGTTCGCCGCATCAATAACGCCTTCAAGCGCGCTGACGAGATTCAGTGGCATAAAGGCGGCGGCAAGATCGATTATTTCATTCCCATCGTCGCCGATGCCGAAGCGGGCTTCGGCGGCGTGCTGAACGCTTTCGAGCTGATGAAGAACATGATCGAAGCGGGCGCCGCCGGCGTGCACTTCGAAGACCAGCTGGCGTCCGCCAAAAAATGCGGCCACATGGGTGGCAAGGTATTGGTGCCTACTCAGGATGCCGAACAGAAGCTGATCGCTGCCCGCCTCGCCGCTGACGTGCAGGGCGTGCCGACCGTGGTGCTGGCCCGTACCGACGCCAATGCCGCCAATCTGCTGACCTCCGATATCGACGAGCGCGATGCGCCTTTTGTCACCGGTGAGCGCACGGCCGAAGGTTTTTACGTCACCCGCGCCGGCCTCGATCAGGCTATCGCCCGCGGTCTGGCCTATGCGCCTTATGCTGACCTGCTGTGGTGTGAAACCGCCGTGCCGGACATGGACGAAGCCAAACGCTTTGCAGAAGCCATCAAGAAGCAGTTCCCCGATCAGCTGCTGGCCTATAACTGCTCACCTTCGTTCAACTGGAAAAAGAACCTCGACGACGCCTCCATCGCCAAGTTCCAGCGTGAACTCGGCGCCATGGGCTATAAGTATCAGTTCATCACTTTGGCCGGCATTCATAACATGTGGTACAACATGTTCGACCTGGCCGAGAACTACGTGAAGCAGGGTATGACCGCCTACGTGGAAATGGTCCAGGAGAAGGAATTTGCGGCGTCCAAGCGCGGCTATACCTTCGCCAGCCATCAGCAGGAAGTGGGTGCCGGTTACTTTGATGACGTCACCACGGTTATTCAGGGTGGTCAGTCGTCGGTCACTGCTCTGACCGGGTCGACGGAAGAAGAGCAGTTCGACAAAACTGCGCACGGCTGAGCAACAAGCTTCAGTTGTGAGACGACGCCGGCCCTAAGCCGGCGTTGTTGTTTTGGGGTCTGTGGATTTACGTGAGTTGGCGGGCGCAGGCAAGCTAAACAGGGCTGACTACCCAGTCACGTAGTGCATGCGGGACAGGTCACATCTTGCACGCCGACACATGCCGGCTGCGCGCCGCGTTTTTCGCTAGGCTCGTTACTGTGCAGAGTGAAAACGGGCCATCCGCGGTGCGTGGAGCGACAGCCGCGCGACGGGGCGCCCATCAACCCACCAGGTCGAAGCGCGCCGGAAAGTGGCTCTCAGCCACCAGCTGCTGGCCGGCGGCAGTGCCTATCTTGATCAAGTCCGGGATGTTTGCCGCCTGGTCCATGGCGTCGAGTTCACCGACGCGTTGGGCGCTGTAGTCGAGCTTGAGACAGTCCTTCAGCCACGCTCGATCAAACACCGCGTCGTAGCGCGCATAGGTCATGAGTGCCCGGCCGCCGACGAGGTCATTGCTCAAGTCGCCGATTTCGCTGTCGATCACGCGCCCCGGCGCCGAGCCGGAAAACCATTGCATCAAGAGCTCGACCAAATCCGCACAGTCGCTCATCAGGGCCGATAGCGATAACACAGCATTGGCCGCCGCTGCCTTGCCGAGTGTGTTGGCAATGTCGAAATTAAACAGGCCTTCGGGTTCGGGGCGTGGTCGCTTTTCGGTGCGGCCAGTGCCAAGCGACACCAGCATCAGTTCGTTGGCGCCCGTCGCCCAGTTGAGGCGATGGCCATCCAAGGTCGCCAGCAACAGCATCTGCAAGGCCGGGTTGTTGTGCGGACTCACACCGCCATCGACGAACTTGCCCTTCTGCATTTTACCGACCGCGCCCGTGGCCACTTCAATATCCTCACCATCAAAGAAGTGCGGCGCCGCGGTGCTGGCGCGCACGACCTGGGCGAGGGAATAGTCCCGGTTTGGCACCGCATCGCGCGCGGGGTCCGGCGCGAAGTAGCGACCACGCGGGTTGTTGTGCAGGATCCACGCGCTGCCCGTATCGAGTCGTTTGGTGACGACGCCGAGCCCGGTTTTAAGCTTATCGCTGCCCAGGGTCACGCCCTTGAACTCGCGCTCGAGCGCCGTGCGCAGAGGCGTCTCGTCAAACTTTGCGCGCATGAAACCTTTGCGGAACAAGGTCGGCTCGAAGATCGATTGGCC
Source organism: Pseudomonadota bacterium (assembly GCA_031418675.1). Classification (GTDB taxonomy): domain Bacteria; phylum Pseudomonadota; class Gammaproteobacteria; genus JADJYF01. The sequence continues at coordinate 5,325 of JANOXY010000550.1, read as the reverse complement.
GAGCTCGTGATAGAGCGTGTCGATCTGTTTAACCGAATACCCAAGCGCCAGACAGGCCGCGATGATCGCGCCGGTCGAGGTGCCGCCGATCAGGTCGAAATAGTCACACAGTCGGAAATCCGCTTGTTCAGCCGCCGGCAGTCGCGCGCGCAGTATCTCTTCCATGCGCTTTAAGATCTGAACGCTCATGATGCCGCGTATGCCGCCACCATCGAGCGCGAGGATGCGTTTGGGGCCGGGCCCAAACAGATGTTCATCGCGTGTCTTCTTCGCCATGGTTTATCTCTCCTTGAGCGCTAGCCAAATTTTGTAATACAAGACTACAGCGTGCGCGTGTCTATCCAATGCACCCGGCCGGTGCGGGCCTCAACGGCCTCGACCATGTGCGCGGTGCCGCCCGGTCCGTCACCGCCGCCGCCATTCCAGAGGGTGGTGAAACGCACTTTCTCCGCACCGAAGGCCAGCGCGCTGTAGAGCAGCCACAGGTTGCAACGCTGGAAGGCATCAACATGAGCAGGCAAGGGCCCGAGTTCGTCGGGCATGATGCGTAAATTGGCGAAACGCTCTTTCACGTCGTAATAGCGCTTGCGCCAGGCCGTGCCCTCGCTCGATGGCAGGATCGATTGTGCGACAAATTGGGGCTCGGTGAGCGGCAGCAGCACATGGCAGCGCACACCGCGCGCGAGGCAGGCTTCGAGGAACAGTAAATCACCACCGGCCGCGGCCTGACACAGCGCGATGTCCTCGGCGCCGGCCCCGAATTCCTCCAGAGCGGCGGCGATGCGGTGGCTGGCCGCCTCGACCAAGGTGCTTGGAAAGCGCGGCGTTGGTCGGTCCGGCGTATCGACCATGTGGCCGCTGAACAGCAGCACGTGGCGCGGTGCGCGCTGCTGGTCGGGTGGCGTGAGCTTGTTGATGGCGCGGTCGAAGGCCGCGATGCCGGCGTCAACCACGTCGGGACGAAAATCGAGGGTCCTCAGCAGCACGAGCTGCGCGCGACAGGAATGCAGCGCGAACCAATCCTTGTCGTTGTAGGCAATAGCCTCGCGAAAGGCCTTCTTGACGCTGTCCGGCGTGCCGCTCAGCACTTCGAGATCGCCGAGCGTAGCCTTCGACCAGAAGTCGCGCGACGCATTGGCGTCGCAGGCTGCCCCATAGCGCACGGCACCGGCCATGACGCCCAGTTCGTCGCTGTAGCGCCCCGCACCGCATAGATGTTCGTAAAGATGCATGAGCGTCAGCGCGTTGATGCCGGAATAATAATGGGCTGGATTGGCGCAGTAGCCGTGGCTGTAGCTCTCTATCGCGCGGTCCAGCAGCGCGACCTCATCAGTGGCCTCGCTGCGCTGGCGCGCAGCTTCCCACTCGGAACCGTTCCAAGCCGCGATCCAGGCATCCTTGTCGACGCGGCCGAGCAGGGCCCAGGTTTCGGCGTCGCACGGATGATCGTCCAACACCGTCTGGTAGTGGGCACGCGCCCGTTCCAATGAATGGCCGCGCGCGCCGGCCAGCGCGAGACGTTGCAGGCACAGGCCTTTTTCCTGGCGTGCTTGCAAGTTGTCAGGTGCAACGTCGAGGCTGCGCTCGATCTGTTCCAGCGCGAATGCAAACGAGCCCGCCTTGCGCAAGGCGATGCCGGCGACCAGCGCCGCTTCAGCACGGAACGCCGAGATCGGTGCTTCGTCGGCGAGCACCAATATATCGCTGACGTGCCCGTGGCGGCGCGCGAGCTCAATGCGCTCTTGCCAGCCGTCGTGCTGCTCCCAGAATTCAACAACGTCGCCGATGCGCAGCGTCTTCCAGTCGGGTTCGGTGAGATGCGGCAGCAGCGCATAGACCGGACTCACTGCGCGCCCCCGCCAGGCGGCAAGTGTGGCGCTGACCATTGTCGTCAGCGCGGCGCAGTCCGTTGTAAGCGTGGCAGGATCGAGTGCGCCCACGCGCAAGCCGTAGCGCAGCTTGCGATCGGTATAGAGGTCAAAGGCCGTCGTCGTCCGACCGCCGCACACCAGCACCACACCACCCGCGCGCAGTGCATGGCGCACGCCGAGCTCGTACCAGACATTAGGATTGTCGATGGTGAGATCAGCCACCACCAGATCTGCCATCAAGAGTTCCTGGAACATGTCGGTGCGAATGTCGCCGGCGCGCATTTCTTCGTCGGCGCGAAAAACTTCAAGGCCGGCAGCCTCGAGGGCCGGTTTGATGAAGTTGTTGTAGACCGCGTTGAAATCGATAAGCACACCATCGCCATCGGGCTTGGTACCGAAGGGCATGGCGACGAAGGCGTGGCGTCTGGCGCTCATGGGTGGCTCCTTGCTGTGGCGCTCGGCGCTGGCCAGCGTTGGTCGACAGCGGCACGCTGCCGACGGTCTATTCTAGCTTGGAAGAATTTAAGACCAAGTTGTCGCATCAGCTGCCGAGAATGCCTCTGGGTGCAGGCAAACCACCGACCAAGCATGCGGTGGTGAAAACCTGCAAGCATCTGCTGCGCTCGCTCGCAACAGCCATGCTGTTGGCGACTGCCGCAGCAGGCCGCCGCACGCCTGCCCGACGACGGTGATCCAACCCGTCGGCATCGCCGGTACTGCCGGGTGTTGGCGCTGAAATAACCGGCACTTGCTAACCTGCACCAAGTAGCCATCGACGGAAACGAACCCACGTAGGCTCCACCGGTCCGCGGTATCCATGTGTCTTCCCTGTCCAGTGAGATTTGTCCCTTGATTCCCCTCACGCCCATCGTCCACCCTGCTAACGATGAGCTGACATCTGGCCTAAGGAGAGCCCACGCCCATGGAGACGACATCGAATAACGGCGCTGCGCCGATCACTTATCGATTGCGTGGCACCGAGCGCGGTAAAGCAGCGATGTCTTTCGATACGTCACTCGCTGTCAGCGTGACGCCAGGCCCAAAACTGCAACCCGGCGCTGCTCGGGACGCAGGTGCCGAGCCCACTACCGTTCGCGCAGAAGACGTTGTGCGGATCGAATTCAACAACGGTCGTGTGCAATGGATACGTGCCGATGATCTGATGCGTGACTTTGGCCAGCGCGCGGAGTCGCGAGGCGAAAGCGGGCCGGTCTGGCAGGTGGATGCGACGCCGAACTTTGGTGCCTACCGGGGTGACGTCGCGCCAACTTCCGAACGCGGTATCGTCGGTGTCGGGATCAAGGTGCTGGAATTCTTCGGCATCGATGTCACCGAAGGATCGGCGCGGCTATTCGCAGAGACTTTCGAACGACGCCGCCTCGGCAACGAGCCGGGTCTTTACCGGGTGACGCTCGAACCAGTTATCGGCCTCACGCCCGTCGCCGGAAGCCTGCCACCGTCCGCGGACGGGCGGCCCATCCTTGTATTCCTGCACGGCACGATGTCGAGCTTTACAGGGAGTTACCAAGATCTCGCGGCGACTGGTAAGGATGAGGCGGCGCTTGCTGCGTTAGCCCTGCGCAAGCAGCTTGATGAGCGCTATCGCGGACGGGTGTTTGCTTTTGAGCATCGCACCCTGAGTGAAAGTCCGATTTGCAACGCGCTTGAGCTGTTGAAGCGCCTGCCGGATGCAGCCGAGGTCCATCTCGTTTCCCATTCCCGCGGCGGCCTGGTCGGCGAGCTGCTGTGCCTGGGCCAACGGGATAAAAAGGACGACCCACTGAATACCGATAGCTTAGCCACGCTGTTTGCTGCGGATGCAACGGTGGCAGAGCAACTCGGGCTCGGGCGCCTCGATGGCGAAGCAGCGCAAAAGCGTAACGCTGACTACGACAATGATCGCGCCAAGCTCGCTGAGCTGCTGGCCTTGCTCAAACACAAGCAGATCCGTGTGTCGCGTTTTGCGCGCGTTGCCTGCCCGGCGCGCGGTACAACGCTGGCCTCGGGCCGGCTCGATCGCTGGCTGAGTGCACTCAGCTGGATAGCACCCGACAACTTGTTCGGTGATGTCCTGGATTTTGTCCTCGCCGTGGTCAAGGAGCGCACTGACCCACGCACGCTGCCGGGTATTGAAGCGATGATGCCGGGCTCGGCCTTGACGCGTCTGCTGAGTTGGCCGGGGCTGCACACCAGTGCAGACTTATCGGTCATTGCCGGCGATATCGAGCCCGACGGAGTCTACGCCAAGCTCAAGCTGATGGCGGTTGATTGGTTCTACGGCGCCGACCACGACCTCGTCGTGAACACCGGGTCGATGACCGGTGGCATCCCCCGCTTCGCAGGCAGTGCGCGCGTCCGCCTGGACAAGGGCAAGGAGGTCAACCACTTCAGATATTTTTCCAACAAGATCTCGATCGACTGGCTGGCCGCCGCGCTGGCGCGCGCCGACGGTAGCGATGCGGGCTTTCAATCGTTAGATGCCGCCAAGCAGGAGGAGCCGCGCTGGCGCTCTGCGGTTCGAGCAAGTCGCGCGGCCAGCACGCCACGGCCGATAGCTATCCTCGTGCCGGGCACTATGGGCAGCGCGATCGACGTTAAAGCGCGACGGGTGTGGCTGAACTATTGGTCCTTGCTGAAGGGCGGGCTGGGCGATATCGACTACGGGACGGAGGCCGTCGAGCCGGTTGATCTGCTCGATGATTTTTACGGGCCGTTACTCGAGTTTTTAGCGCGTACCCACCGCGTCGAGATCTGTCCCTATGATTGGCGCCGCTCGGTGCGCGACGCTGCCACCTTGCTCAGCGTTCGACTTGAAGCGGCTTTGTCCGAGGCCGAACGGACGCGTCAGCCGGTCCACATCATCGCCCATTCCATGGGCGGCCTGGTGGCACGCGCGATGATGGCTGACGAGGCTGGCGGTGGACGCCGGCTGTGGGAGCGCATGACGAAGCGCGAAGGCAGCCGCTTGCTGATGCTCGGCACGCCGAACAAGGGTTCCCATGAAGCGGTACGCTGGTTGACCGGCTTCAATCCCACCGAAGCCAAGTTGAGCCTGCTCGATTTTACCCGTGGCACCGATGGCGTTATCGACATCGTGCGCGGTTTTCCGGGACTCGCTGAACTCTTGCCCTGGCACGACACGCCGACACCGTGGGGCGATGTGAACGTGTGGCGTGATCTGAAAGACAAACTCGGCGCCTCGTGGCGGCCGATTGAGGACAGCGTGCTGCGCGAAGCGCGTACCACCTGGAGTGTGCTCGCGCCGCAAACATTCGATCCCCGTTATGTGGCCTATGTGGCGGGCTCACATCCGGCGACGGTCGTTGATCATGTGGTCGTCGACGATCCCCATAGGCGCGGACGCCGGCGCTTGCAGTGGATCGCCACCGCTGCCGGTGATGGCACCGTCTCGTGGGATTCGGGGCGCCTCGCGGGCGTGCCTATGTACTTCGCC
>JANOXY010000549.1:0-7238 GCA_031418675.1 Pseudomonadota bacterium | reverse complement strand
TGATACTGACCAAAACCAAGGCTATCGAGTTGCAGATTGCCGCTCGTCCCCGCCAGGTAGTCCAGGGTGCCGGCGGCGATATCGATCCCGATTGAGACCGTGATGGTGCCAGTACCCGTGACCGTCATTTCGGTCAGATCGAGCGTGGTCGCGCGATACTGCTCAGCGGCGTTCTGATTGGTCAGCGTTGGCGTGGCCATGGCAAAGCTTCTCCCCTGTGAATTGCAGGCCGCACATTGCGCCTGCGATTATCCCTACATTGTATTAGCGGCTGGATAAGCATGCGCATTAAGTCGGGGCCGCAACATCAGGTTTAGACTGAACTTGGCGCGACCCGGCGAAAACGATGGCTGGCGGCGGTCTGGCGCAGCCCGCGCTCCATCATCCATGGCAGAATAACGACTGATCCCATCCACCGATGCGTTAAGCCCAGCCGTGTACCTGATCAAGACTATATTGGAAGGCCGGTCCCGGGCCGCTGAATTCCGGAGTGCGGCACTGTGAGTGACTCCCTTATGCCCTCGGCCACCGGTCATCTGTTTGTTGTCTCGGCCCCTTCCGGCGGGGGCAAGACCAGCCTGGTCCGTGCCTTGATAGCGCGTGCAGGCGGCTTGAGTGTATCGACATCCCACACCACGCGCGGGCAGCGCAGCGGCGAGCAGGACGGGGTCGACTACCATTTCATTGACGAGCCTCGCTTTACGGCCATGGTCGCGGCCGGCGAGTTCCTCGAACATGCCCGCGTATTCGACCACTACTACGGCACCGCCCGCGCCCCGGTCAGCGCGCAACTCGCCGCCGGCGACGACGTCATTCTAGAAATTGACTGGCAGGGCGCACGCAACATCCGGGCGGCATTGCCCGGCACCATATCCATCTTCATCCTTCCGCCATCCATAGAAGAGTTACAAAAGCGCCTCACCAACCGCGGTGACAAACCCGAAACCATCGTGCGCCGCATGCGTGATGCGGTCAATGAAATGTCACATTTCGGCGAATACGACTATCTGGTCATCAACGACGACTTCGAGCGCGCGGCCAGCTCCCTGGTCGCCATTGTCATCGCAGCCCGCTTACGCCTGACGGTGCAGCGCGAGCGCCACGCGGCGATGTTGAGTCGCCTCGTGGCGCCCTGAGGGTGCGTTTGTTATCATCGCGGGCCCGTTATCCGTTCTTGCCACAGGAATGCCCATGGCCCGCGTTACCGTCGAAGATTGCCTGTTTGCTGTCGACAACCGTTTTGACCTCGTACTGGTCGCCAGCCGTCGCGCCCGCCAGATTGCGATGGGTGCCCATCCGCTGGTGGAGACCGAAAACGACAAGCCCACCGTGGTCGCGCTGCGCGAAATCGCCGCCGGCCTCATGAATCTCGAAATACTCGACGAAATCGACGCCAAAGAAAGAGCGGCCGAGGAGTACGAGATGGCCGCGGAGTTTGCCGAACAGCACGTGGCGTCCGTCGATCCCGACTCCGACTTCTGACCCCCAGCCCGTTATCCAGAACGCTCGAACGAACGAACGACGAGCGGATCATGTATCCCGGGGTATCGCCTGAAGTTTTGCCGCCCGCCTGGCCACGCGTGACTGTTCCCGAGGTCAGGCTGTGAGCACCCCCACCGTACACTTTGAGGCGGCCACGCTCCGCATTGACGATCTGTGCCGCCGTGCCCGCTCCTATCTGACACCTGAGCAGATCAAGGATGTGCGGCGCGCCTATCGCTTCGGCGCCGACGCGCACGAAGGTCAGACGCGCAAGAGCGGCGAGCCCTATATCCAGCATCCCTTGGCGGTCGCCGGCATCCTCGCCGACATGCATATGGACCACGAAACCTTGATCGCGGCCATGCTGCATGACGTGATCGAAGATTCCCTGGTGGCCAAAGAAGAGATCTGCGATCAGTTTGGCAGCGAAGTGGCGGACATCGTCGACGGCCTGTCGAAATTGACTCAAATCGAATTTGAGTCCCACGCCGAAGCCCAGGCACAGAACTTTCAGAAGATGTTGATGGCCATGGCCGACGACATCCGAGTGATCCTGGTCAAGCTCGCCGACAGCCTGCACAACATGCGCACCCTGGACGCTCTACGCCCCGATCAGCGTCGCCGTATTGCGCGCGAAACACTCGACATTTACGCACCAATCGCCCAGCGCCTGGGTATGAACGCCATTCGCCTGGAACTCGAAGAACTGGGTTTCCAGGCGCTCTATCCGCAACGCCATGGGGTGTTAAAGCGCTTCATCCAGAAAATACGTGGCAATCGCAGTGAGGTGGTGACCAAGATTAAAAATCGGCTCAAGCGTCATCTGCGCCAGGAAGAACTGGTCGCCCATGTCGCGGGCCGCGAAAAGCATCTCTACAGCATCTATCGCAAGATGCGGCAGAAACATCTGCACCTCTCTGAAATGCACGATGTATATGCGTTCCGCATCGTGGTTGACTCGGTCGATACCTGTTATCGCGCGCTAGGTGTGGTTCACAGTCTTTACAAACCGATGCCGGGTACCTTCAAAGACTACATCGCAATTCCCAAGGCCAACGGTTACCAGTCCCTGCACACGGTCTTGTTCGGCCCTTTTGGTGTACCGCTTGAGGTGCAGATCCGCACCAACGAAATGGATCAGGTGGCGGAAGCTGGCATCGCCGCCCATTGGCTCTACAAAACCGGCGACAGTGCGGCCAAGAGTGCGCACAAACGGGCCCGCGACTGGCTGCGCGGCGTGATCGAACTGCAACGACGCGCGGGCAACTCCCAGGAGTTCCTCGAAAACGTCAAGGTTGATCTCTTTCCCGACGAGGTCTATGTCTTCACGCCCAAGGGCGCGATCATGGAATTGGCGCGTGGCGCCACCGCCATTGATATGGCCTATTCGATTCACACCGACATCGGCAATAAATGTGTCGGCTGCCGTATCAATCGGCGACTCGCGCCCTTGCGTACCAGACTCAAGACCGGCGACACCGTCGAAATCGTGACTGCGCCGGGCGCGCGCCCCAACCCGGCCTGGTTGAACTTTGTCGTGACCGGCAAGGCGCGGGCCAATATCCGCCACTTCCTGAAAAATCTCCATGAAGACGAAGCGGGTTTGCTCGGCAAGCGCTTGCTGAACCGCGAACTGGAAAATTTTGCCAGTTCCATCGACACGCTCGATCCACTACGGGTGCGGGCCGCACTCGCAAGCTTTAATCTGACGTCGATGGAAGAGCTGTTGGCGACCATTGGTCTCGGTGTGCGCCCGGCACCGCTGGTGGCGCGCGCGCTGGTCAGTACGGCCGGCGAAGACAAGCTGGAGCGCTCGCATCGGCGCGGTACGCCCGGTGACTCCCCGGGGCCACTGCTGATCCACGGCACCGAAGGCATGGTCGTCACGATTCCTAAATGCTGTTATCCGATCCCCGGCGATCCCATCATGGGCTTCATCACCGCCGGACGGGGTATCGTCATCCACCATCCATCCTGTAAAAACGTCGTCGACTTCCGCAGCGCACCGGACCGTTGGGTGGATGTTGAATGGGCACCCAATCTCGATCGGGAGTTCAGCGTCGAAATTGTCATTGATGTGGTCAACCAGCGCGGCGTGTTGGCCACCATCGCTGCCGGCTGCGCCGATCAAAACTCCAATATCGAAGGCATCGAGATCGTTGAACGCGACGAGCATTCGTCGACGATGCGATTAACGGTGGGTGTGCACCATCGTAAGCATCTAGCTGACTTGATCCGTACCCTACGCAATATTGACACCGTCGCGCGCGTACACCGCAAGCGCGCCTGAATCAGGAACGAAGTTATGAACAAGCAGGCGATAGTCACCAGCGAGGCGCCGTCCGCCATCGGCACCTATTCGCAGGGCATCGTCTGCGGCGACAGCATTTATCTGTCGGGTCAGATTCCGCTCGACCCCCACAGCGGACAACTGCTGGATGGCCCCATGCGCGCCCAGATCGAACGCGTCTTCGATAATCTCGCGGCGGTGGCCAAGGCCGCCGGTGCGAGCCTCGATGACTGCGTCAAACTCAACGTCTATCTGACCGATCTCGCGCACTTCGCGCTGGTCAATGAAGTGATGGCGACTTATTTCAGCCAGCCCTATCCGGCCCGCGCGGCGCTGGGCGTCGCGGCGCTGCCGCGTGGTGCCGCAGTTGAGATGGACGCCATTCTCGCGCGACGCGGCTGAGCACTCTGCGCTCGAAACGCGCGTTGTGGCTGCTCCGATTGCGCTGGACGAAGCGGTCACGCGCCTGAATGGCGTCGGTGAAAAAGTCGCCGAACACCTGGCCAAGTTACGCATCTCACGCATCGGCGATCTGCTCTTTCACCTGCCGTTGCGTTACCAGGATCGCACTCGACTGACACCGATCGGCGCGCTGCGTTTTAATCATGAAGCCCAGGTCGAAGGTGTGATTGAGGTCGCGCAGGTGGTGTTCGGCCGGCGCCGCGCGCTGGTCGTGCGCGTGGCCGATGGAAGTGGCGCCATCAACCTGCGCTTTTTTCATTTTAATACCGCTCAGCAACAGCGCCTCGCGATCGGGCGGCGGGTACGCTGTTTTGGTGAAGTGCGACGGGGTCCAAATTCACTGGAGATGGTGCATCCCGAATGCCAGGTGTTGACAGGAGAGAACCCCATCGCCGTCGACGCCGAACTCACGCCCATTTATCCGACCACCGAAGGTTTGCAGCAAAACCGTCTGCGTCACCTGACCAATCAGGCACTGGCCCTGCTCTCGGATGCCAATGATGATGCACACGAATTGTTACCACGCGCGATACTCGAACGTCTGCACTTGCCGTCTTTGCGCGCGGCCCTGGAATTTGTCCATCGGCCACCACCCGATGCCGATGTCGAAATACTGGCCGAATCCAGTCATCCGGCGCAGCGCCGGCTGGTGTTTGAAGAATTGCTGGCCTATCAGTTGAGCTTAAAACGGCTGCGCGAACAGGCGCGAGATTTCAGCGCGCCGACGGTCAGCTCTGGCACCCTGCAACAGGCATTGCTGGCGGGTTTCGGTTTTAGCCTGACCGGCGCGCAGCAGCGTGTAATAACGGAGATCGAAAACGATCTGGCCCACGGCCTGCCGATGTTACGCTTGCTGCAAGGTGATGTTGGCGCCGGTAAAACCGCCGTTGCCGCGGCAGTGGCGGCGGACCTGCTGCAGGCCGGTTATCAAGTGGCCTTGATGGCACCTACCGAATTGCTCGCTGAACAACACGCCAATACGCTGCGCCGCTGGTTTGAACCGCTGGGCATCGATTGTTTCCTGCTCACCAGCCGCCTGAGCAAGAGCCAACGCAAACCGCTGTACGCGCGGCTCGCCAGCCACGAACCCGCGCTGGCGGTGGGAACCCATGCGCTGTTCCAGCAGGACGTGATCTATGACCGCCTGGGACTCATCATCGTCGACGAACAACATCGTTTTGGTGTCGAGCAGCGTCTGGCACTGCGTGACAAGGGCGCGCGCGATGGTTTTCGTCCCCATCAGCTGATCATGACCGCGACACCCATCCCGCGCACGCTGGCCATGAGTGCCTATGCCGATCTTGATGTTTCCATCCTTGACGAACTGCCGCCCAATCGCAAACCTGTACGGACCGTGGTATTGGCCGAGAGTAAACGCCCGGACATCGTCGCACGCATCGCACAAATGGTTGGCGAAGGTCGCCAGGTGTATTGGGTGTGCCCGCTGATCGACGAGTCCGATGTGCTCGAACATCAAGCTGCCACCGATACCGCCGTACAACTCGCCAACGCCTTGCCCGCCGTGACCGTTGGCCTCGTGCATGGTCGCCTCGCCGATCGTGATAAGGATGCGCAGATGGCAGCCTTCGCACGGGGTGAGACGGCTTTGCTGGTAGCCACCACCGTTATCGAAGTTGGCGTCGATGTGCCCAACGCCAGTCTCATGGTGATCGAAAACGCCGAACGTCTGGGGCTCTCTCAACTGCATCAACTGCGCGGCCGCGTTGGGCGCGGCAGCCAACACGCCGACTGCGTGCTGTTGTACAAACCACCCTTGTCATCGATGGCGCGCCAGCGTCTCGAAGTGATGCGCGCCACCACCGATGGTTTTGTCATTGCCGATCGCGATCTCGAACTGCGCGGTCCCGGCGAATTGCTCGGCACGCGCCAGACCGGTCTCGCACAATTCCGTATTGCAGACCTGGTACGCGACGCCGCGCTGCTGCGCGACGTGCAAACCACCGCCGATACCGTATTGAGCGATTACCCGCAGCTGGTGGATCGACTGGTGCAGCGCTGGCTTGCGGACAAAGTAGAGTACGCCAACGTATGAAGCACGCCCGTCCTCGCGCCGCATCCGCCAGCAACGCATCAACATTGCGCCACCGCCTGGTGCAATACGCGCGTCTGGCGCGTTTGCATCGTCCGATCGGAATTCTGTTATTGCTGTGGCCGATGTTATGGGCCTTATGGATAGCCGCGGGTGGTTTGCCACGCGTGGAAGTGCTGGTGATTTTTGTGCTGGGCACGGTGGTGATGCGCTCGGCCGGCTGTGTGATCAACGACTACGCCGATCGCAATTTTGATGGCCATGTTGCACGCACCCGTGACCGGCCACTGCCTAGCGGCAGCGTCACACCGCGCGAAGCCCTGCTGTTGTTCGCAGTGCTGTTGGCGATCGCGGCCGCGCTGGTACTCGCGACCAACCGATTAACCATCATGTTGTCGGCGGGCGGGGCCCTGCTGGCCATCACTTACCCGTTTGCCAAACGTTATACCTCGTTGCCGCAGCTCCACCTTGGCGCTGCATTTGGTTGGGCCGTGCCGATGGCGTTCACGGCCCAGACCGGCAGCCTGTCGCCGCTTGCGTGGCTGTTGTTCTCTACCGCGGTGTTGTGGGCCATGATTTACGATACCGAGTACGCGATGGTCGATCGGGAAGACGATATCCGTCTGGGTATCCGCTCCACTGCAATTCTTTTTGCGCAAGCGGACCGGCTGATCATCGGCGGTCTGCAGTGCCTTATGTTGTCCAACCTGTATTTGATCGGCGTGCGCGCCGGTCTGAGCTGGGTCTATAACGCATCGTTAGTGGTGGCCGCCGCGCTGTTCGTCTATCAACAGTATCTGATCCGCGATCGCAGTCGGGCGGGTTGTTTCGCCGCATTCATGAATAACAACTGGGTGGGCGGCGTGGTGTTTGTCGGCATGTGGTTATCCTATCCGCCGGCTGTCGCGTGGTTGCGCTGAGCCCGGGGCCCGATTCCCGCGCAGCGCTTGCGCC
>JANOXY010000548.1:0-7106 GCA_031418675.1 Pseudomonadota bacterium | reverse complement strand
ACAAGGACATCATCCTTGAGCCTTAGACGAGTACGACGCGGCTGGATGCAACGGCAAAGCGCGCCTCTCAACGTGGTGCGTAGGGTCGCAAGATAAGCGGCTAAACGAGGCCGTATTCCAAGACTGGGGCCCAGCGGCTAGTTTCTACGAGGTGTTCACCCTCGCAGGACCCGATTGCCCATGGCTGAGATTAAGCGCGCCGCGCTACGGAAGCCCACATCGTCGCGCGAGTCCAAGTTCGGAAAGCCAAGTTCCCAAGTCCCGCAGCAACAGTCCTTGACGCCCCAGCGGGCGACTGCCGCGGTCAGCGGTGGTACCCCGCAATCGATCAATCGCTCGCCCGTTGTTACCGACACACCTACTCGGCGTGGCTCTTTGCATGGATAAGTCGTTGTGCAACCACCACATCGGCCACCGTTTGCGCTGCCAGCTCCTGACCGGCGTCGTTCCAGTGATTGTCACCCGTTTGGAAGTAAAGCGTGCTGGCGTCGCGCGCTTGGAAAGTCTTCAATAGGTTGACAGCCGGGATCCCGTGACGCGCGGCAGCCGTCGACACGGTGTCGGTGAGCGTCGTGCGCCGATAGGCAGGATGGCGGCGCTCATCCACCTGGCCGAGGCCGTAGTCATCTACCGCGTCGACCGGCGATGGCACAATCATAAGAAGCAGCGGCACATGATGCTCCTTTGCGGTCGCAGCGATCCGTCCGAGCACAGCCTCCATTAGACGGACTTTGAAGCGCGCAGAGTCGCTCTCTGGCTCGAGGCTCACGTCCGCATCGTAGTGGCCGAGCATTCTCGTGCGCACGACACGGTCCCCCTCAACGACGTATTCGTGCCACTCCCGCCGGCTGTCCTCGAGATCTCGTTCAATCTGATCCACGGGTGCAAGCGGCTTGACGAACAGGCTCGCCAGCAGCTTCTTGAGCGCGCGATACAGATACGGGCTGTGCCCCTCGAGCCAGAAGCGCGACTCGAGCTCCGGCGCGATGCTGAAGGCGCTCGCAACGAGTGCGCCGTCGGGAGCCAAAGTGAAGAGCTTATTGCGGATCAGATCACCAAAATCGTTGTCGGCGAAGACCGAAACGACGACGAGGTCGGGAGCGAGCCAGCCAAGCTCGTCCTCCATGCGCAGACTTACCTGGTCAAGTCCGTACGCAACGACCCCGGTGTTCACGGCTTCCACCGGCGTTCCCAATGCGACGCCAAGCTTTGCGCCGAGCTGCTGCACAAAAGTTTTCTCGAGCGACGAGTATTCGCCGGCGATGAACGAGTCGCCGTAAACGACCACGCGCGGCCGGGTGCCGGCCGGCAAAAGCTCCGTACCGCGGAAGCCATGGCTATTCACCTCGACTCGATTCGATTCGCCACCGTTCGCTGGCAGGCGCGTGACGATGCGACTTGAGCCAGGGATCATGGTGTGCAAATAGCGCGGATCGAGTCTGTAGATCATCGCAAGTCGTGGGCCAACGACGATGCGCAAGCCAATTTCCGCCACGACAAAGGAGAACCCGATAGCAGCAGCTACGAGCGCGAGGTTCGCGAGGATGCGCACATGCAGCAACGATAACGCCGCCACGCCGATGCCGAGTGCCAGTAGAATTGCTTGTAGCGGGCCGAACCCTGGCTCACCGCCCAGCAACGCGTCTGCCGTGAAGCTCAGCGCGACGAGCGCCGCTCCCAGTCCAACCAGCAAGGTGCGCACCGCAAACGGAGCTCGGTCGCCGCTATTCGAGGCGATCATGACGCTGCTGAGTTACCGCATTCAATATGACAGCAACCGGTAGCTCGCCTGATGGATGTGAGCATCAATCGAGCTCGAAGTTCGACTCGTAGTTCTGCTGCAATGCTGGGTTTTGGTCCTCCTTCTTTAGCCAGCAGTTGCCGACGGCGAGGCGTTCGATTTGGGTACCCATAAAGCAACGAAACGCGTCTTCGGGAGAACCCACGATAGGTTCACCTCGGACGTTGAAGCTTGTATTGACGATCACCGGGCAGCCCGTAATCGATTCGAACTGCTTGAGTAGTGCATGGTAGCGAGGGTTAGTCTCGTGATGAACGGTTTGGACCCGGGCGGAGTAATCGATATGCGTCGCGGCGGGGATGTCTGACCGAGCGACGTTGAGCTTGTCGATTCCAAACAGCGCGGCTTGCTCGGCCGTCATTACCTTCCTACGTTGCTTGACCACATCGGCCACCAGCAACATATAGGGGCTGTCCTCGTTGATTTCGAAATAATCCGAAACCCGCTCGCGCAGGATCGAGGGAGCAAATGGCCGGAACGACTCGCGATACTTCACTTTCAAATTGAGTGTTGCCTGCATCGCAGGGGAACGTGCATCGCCCAGTATTGAGCGTCCGCCGAGGGCGCGCGGTCCGAATTCCATGCGGCCCTGAAACCAGCCGAGCGCTTTCTGCTCAGCGAGGGCCTGAGCTGAGGCCTCGATGAGATCCTCGCTACCAAGTACTTCGAACTTTGCGCCGGCCGCAGTCAGACGTTGCTCGATATCGTCCTGTTCGAATGCCGGACCGAGGTAAGCGCCTTTCATCCGATCGAGCGCGCCATTCAATGGCGCGCGAGCTTGGCGTTGACCGAGATGGTAGGCCACCAGCGCAGCGCCCAGCGCCCCGCCCGCGTCGCCCGCGGCCGGCTGAATCCAGATCTTCTTGAACGCACCGTCGCGCAGGAGTTTGCCATTGGCCACACAGTTGAGCGCCACGCCGCCGGCGAGGCAGAGGTTGGGTGTATCCAGTTCCTTGGCGATGGATCTGGATAGACGCAGCACCACCTCCTCGGTGACAGCTTGAATCGACGCGGCCAGATCCATTTCTCGCTGCGTCAACCTTACTTCGGCCGTGCGTGGCGGCGCGCCAAACAGAGCGTCGAAGCGCTCGTTGGTCATGGTGAGACCAGTACAGTACGCGAAGTAGTCGAGATTCAGGCGAAATGTTCCATCGTCTTTCAGATCGAGCAGATGGTCATATATCAATTGCGCGAATTTCGGCTCGCCATAGGGTGCCAGCCCCATGACCTTGTACTCACCCGAATTGACCTTAAAACCGGTGTAGTACGTGAATGCGGAATACAAGAGCCCAAGGGAATGGGGGAAATGGATTTCTTTTCGAACCTCCAAGTGGTTGTTCGTTCCATAGGCAAGCGATGTCGTCGCCCATTCTCCCACCCCATCCATAGTAAGGACCGCAGCCTCCTCGAACGGCGAGGGGAAGAATGCACTGGCTGCATGCGAAAGGTGATGCTCGGAAAAGTCGAGCTGGGCCAGCAGCAATTTTTTGTCGACTCCGAGCGTGCTTAGTTCAGCTGCAAGCAAATCCTTGAGGAAGAGCTTCTCGCGTAGCCAAACCGGGAGGGCCATGGAAAAGCTGGCGAATCCTCGTGGAGCAAATGCGACATAGGTCTCGAGCAGGCGCTCGAACTTGAGCAGAGGTTTGTCGTAGAAAGCGATCCTATCAACGTCGCGCAGGCTAATTCCGCCTTCTTTCAGGCAATACTCGACCGCATTTTTAGGAAACCCGGCATCGTGCTTCTTGCGCGTGAATCTTTCTTCTTGCGCCGCGGCCACGATTTCACCATCGGTGACAAGTGTCGCCGCGCTGTCATGGTAGAAGGCCGAGATACCGAGGATATGCATCGGCTAGAAGAGGGTATAAATGAAAGGAGCAATGGCCGATCCCTGTGCCAGAAAAAGCAGTCCACCAAGCAGCGTCGTCACGATTACTATCGGTATCAGCCAAAATTTCTTTCGCACGCGCATGAAGCGCCAAAGCTCAATTATAAGACTCATGGCTTGATGTCTCGTTGTTCGTTCGAGTTCGTATCGCGGTCGTCTGACGCAGACAACCGCAGTTAGAACTGATCACCCAGTGTATCCGGCGACGGGCCTGGGGGAGTGCGATCAATCCAATAGCTGGTTGCCGCCTTATCAAGACGCAACCGCAGGGGATCCTTGCCCAGCGCACGCATTAGCAAGCCAATCGGTGTGATGACTAAAAAAAACATTATCGCGAGCACAACCGGGTTCACGATCTTGTGGAGCAAGAGTCCGAATTTAAACCACAGGTGATTCAGGGGCGCGAGGAGCTTTGGGTAAAAAACTGCCACCAACAAAAAAGCGCTGGCAGTGACTATCGCCCAGTGCTTGATGGTGCTTCCTGTGAGTAGTGGAAGCAAGGCGATTATCCCGAAGAAAGCCGCAAATACGAGCCCGAATGAACGATTCGAGCCGGATTTTACGTGCTCCTGTCTGCTGTACGATTCGTGTGAGATGGCCTGATACTCGGTTGCGTTATGCGTTCAGAGTTTATGCGCCAGTAGCCCACAGTGCAATGTCATGGGTCGCACTAATCGCATCCGACCCGTTGCCGCAGCGAGCGGAAAATTTGCGCGGCTGTTCGCAGTAGATAAAGCGACAACGCCCACTCGACATGGGTTCGCGAAACCAGTGACGCGCGCGGACGAGCGTGTGTGTACCTGGTGATGTGCTTAGCGGTGATCCCGTCCTTCGACATGACGCGTGTGCGTTGGCACCTGAGTCAACTATTGTCACGGAGACCGCGGGCTGCTTGGAGCGACAATCGATGCTCGATAAGCCAGCGCCGCTGTAGCCATGGCCCATGTTGCCTTGGAATTGCGCGGAGCCGACAGCTCTGAGCTCATTCAAAACGCAATGGCAATTTCTGCGCAATGCCGGTTGTCTGAAATTTTTGAATCGCACGTAACGAGATGCATAGCCATCAAACCGGCGTCGTTGCCCTTCGCACACGTTTGCTGGATTGACGAGGAAAGGGGGCTGGGTCCAATCCCGGCGACCAACCCGGTCTGCTTTACAACCGCGGTTTGTCCAAATCGCAACATTCCGCTAACGGTGGGCATCCAGCGCGGTCGTGGAAAACGGCAGGCGTCCCAGGGTTCGCGCGAACCATGCCTCGGAGTTCAGTCCTGCGAACTATGACCAGAGATCGGGCTGGCTCCGGTCGCAGGCTGCGGGTAGGCTAACAACGGCCACAGGCGGATAACAATCGAAGAAGGTAATTACCACGATGAATGGCGTGCCCGGAACGGTAATTATTACCCTTGTGTTAATTTTGGTGCCAATGACTGCAAACGCACGAGGCTCCATTACTGGACAGGTAAAGGACGCCAGTGGCAGGGCGGTCTCTGGGGTGAGGGTCGAGGCGTCGACCGATAATCAAAGTAACGAAGCCCACGCTGCGCACCTGATGCAAATGGCGCTGCATGGCCAGCATGTAGAAGACGGGGCTCACACTAAAACGCGTCGTTCCGCGGTCACCGATGTGCGGGGCAGATACAAAATTACAGATCTCGGCCCGGGAAAGTTCAACGTTCAGTACACCGCGCCCCGCTACCGCGCGCTTCGACGGGAAAGCGTTGCTGTATCGAACAGCAAAGCCGTCCCTTTGAATGTTGTGATGGCCAGGACAACGGCTGCCGAAGCGAAAACACAAGTCAGCTTGCAAGCTGCCGTGCTGCCCACTGTGCAGGACCAATATAGTCCTATCGCACAATGGCATCAGGCTTCGGGAGCCGAGACCAAACCCATCCATGTCAGTCTTCTCCCCGGCGGAGCGCTGTTTTTCATGGAGCCATTTTTCGGAATGGTCCCTGGTCTGCACAATGTCCCGCCGCCGGCGACAGTCGAAGTTTCGCCCGTGACCAGCCCGATACCTGGACTGACGTATGACCCGGCAACGGGGATTCAAACCGGGAAGATGCTGACCTGCGCAGGCCACGCGCTCATGGCTGACGGCAATCTGCTTTTTAGCGGTGGCACCTACGTGAGCTGGAATGTGAATAACCCTGGCACGCCACCCACCGGTGCGGTTGTCCGCGGATTAGCCGAGTCGCCGATCTTTAATACCAGCTCGGGCAGCTGGATAAGCAACCCCGATGCCGTCGGCGTGGGAAGCGCGGCCGGCGAGCCCCTCAGATGGTATCCGACAGTCACGCGCTTGGCGGATTCCACAATGATGCTGACTGGCGGCTATGAAGGGGTATTTCCGGGCTTTGAACATAACCGCAGCGTTGATGTTTTCGATCCGCTGAGCAAGCAGTGGTCGACGATATCGGATTTCACCAAAACGCCTGAAGGCATTGCCAATCCCGACTACACCCATGTTTATCAGTTCCCCAACGATTACCTCGAAGTAAAAACTGCAATCAACTACGACGTCGTCATGATGTTGGGCGGCTCCGCCGAACCGATGCTGCTATTCATGAACGGCAAGAATATCCATTGGCAGCGGTCTGGAAAATTTCGTCCCGGAGCCAAAGAGTATATTGATAGCTCTGCGCCGAATTTAGTCCATCCAAATTATGGCTCCTCCAGTGCCATGCTCCCGATCAGACTACCAGAAGCAAGTTGGGGTTACGCCAACGGCAGTGTGATCAACGTCGGGGGCGATGTGGGCACTATTATGGAAGGCAACATCGATATATATGACCCCGGACTCAATGAATGGAAGCCTTCCATTGCGATGACCGGCCGCCGACGTTACCCCACTGCGCTCATCTTGCCCGACGGTCGTATTTTAATAATCGGGGGATACGCTCCGGCGGGCGAAATCGATCAAACCGGCTATGTCGAATACATTGACCCGAAGAATAATTTCGAGCATTCGATCGGCGTTGCGCGCATGCCGGAGGTTCGTGGTTACCATTCGATGGCGATCCTGCTTCCCGATGGGCGGGTGATGGTGGGTGGCGGAAACGACGATGGTGGCATCGGCACAGAGAAACCCAATTTTCGTTATTACTACCCCGACTATATGTTTAAGAAGCGCCCCGAGATTGTCTGGGTGAGTGCCACCATCAATGTCGATAAATATTTTCCGATTGTCGTTCCGTACCTGACAAAGGTTGATGAGATTTCCTTGCTGTCGTTAGGTTCGGTGACTCATTCCATCGATATGGGCCAACGAAGCGTGCAGCTTCGACTGCACTCTGAACATTTCACGGTGAAGAAGGATGCCCAGGACCAATTGGTGCCAGCCATACCGAGCGAATGTACGGGCGGCACAATTACTTGCTTCGACAAATACCTGGCGCAGGCTCCTACCACGCGCGAATTGGC
>JANOXY010000547.1:0-7965 GCA_031418675.1 Pseudomonadota bacterium | reverse complement strand
CGATGCGGCCACGGCGCTGGTCAAAAGCCTGGAAGCGAGTCGGGCGGCCAATGCTGCGACCCTTGCCAGTGCGCGGCTGAACCTCGAATTCACCCGCGTCACTGCGCCCATCAGCGGCCGTGTCGGCAAAGACGAAATCACGGTCGGCAACCTGGTGCAGGGCGAAAACCCCGATTCGCCGGTATTAACCACCCTGGTCTCGGTTGATCCCATTTATGTGTCCTTCGAGGCCGATGAGCGCGCCTTCCTCAAATACATCACCGCGAGTCGAGGCGAAGCCATGACGGTTGGCGTGGGCCTGTCGGACGAGCTTGGCTTTCCACATCGAGCCAAGCTCGAATTTGTCGACAACACGGTTGATCCGACCAGTGGCACGGTGCGCATGCGTGCTGTACTCGACAATCGTGAGCGACGCTTCACCCCGGGACTGTTTGCGCGCGTGCGGCTGGAGGCGGCCGGTGCGGCACGGCGCGTGGTCCTGGTCGCGGACCGCGCCATCGGCACCGATCAAAGTAAGCGTTTTGTGCTCGTGGTCGGAGATGACAAGCTCGCGACCTATCGTGAGGTCCATACCGGACGCAAGTCGGGTGATCTGCGCATCGTCGAAAGTGGGCTGCAAGCGGGTGAACTGGTGGTCGTGAACGGCTTGCAGCGGGTGCGTCCGGGCTCGGCGGTGACACCCACTACGGTGCCCATGGTGGAAGCGACTGCAGTAGCGCCGCAAGCACCGGCGGCGGACTGACAGCATGAATGTTTCCCGTGCGTTCATCGATCGCCCGATCCTGGCGGGCGTGTTATCGGTGGTGGTATTCCTCGCCGGCCTGATCGCCATCCCCTTCTTGCCGGTTTCGGAATACCCGAACGTAGTGCCGCCCTCGGTAGTGGTCAGTGCGACCTATCCCGGTGCCAATCCCAAAGTCATCGCCGAGACCGTCGCGGCGCCCTTGGAGGAGCAGATCAACGGCATCGAGAACATGCTCTACATGTCTTCGATGGCAACCACCGACGGCAACCTCCAGCTGCGGGTGACCTTCAAGATCGGTACCGATCCCGACCTTGCCGAAAACCAGGTGCAAAACCGGGTGCAACGGGCTTTGCCACGTTTGCCCAGCGAAGTGCGTCAGATCGGTGTTACCACCCAGAAGCAGTCGCCCAACTTGACCTTGGTGGTCAATCTGGTCTCGCGGGACGGTCGTTACGACGAGCTCTACCTGCGCAACTACATCGTGTTGAATCTCAGGGACAACCTGCGCCGCCTGCCGGGCATGGGTGAGGTCATCGTGTTTGGTGGTGGTGATTACGCCATGCGCGTGTGGCTGGACCCGCACAAACTCGCCAGCCGCAATCTGACCGCGAGCGACGTTGTCACCGCCATTCGCGAGCAGAACCAACAGGTCGCCGCCGGTGTGGTGGGCGCGCAGCCGGTCGTGGAAAATTCGGAGTTCCAGCTCTCGGTCAATACCCAGGGACGGCTGAAGACCATCGAAGAATTTGGCGAGATTATCGTCGCCACCGCGCCCGACGGCGGCCTGTTGCGTCTGCGTGAAGTGGCGCGCATCGAGTTGGGCGCCGGCGACTACAACCTGCGCAGTCGCTACGACAACCTGCCATCGGTGGCCATCGGCGTGTTCCAGGCCCCGGCCTCGAACGCCATTGCGCTGTCGGACAGCGTGCGCGCCTTCATGGAGCAGACCAAGGCCGATTTCCCTGAAGGCGTTGAATACGGCATCGTGTACGACCCGACGCGCTTCGTGCAGCAATCGATCAAAGCGGTCATTACGACCTTGCTCGAAGCGGTATTGATGGTGCTGCTGGTGGTCGTGCTGTTCCTCAAAACCTGGCGTGCAACGGTGATCCCTCTGCTGGCCGTGCCGGTTTCAATCATCGGCACCTTCGCCGTCATGATGCTGGCCGACTTTTCTATCAATACACTGACTTTGTTCGGCTTGGTGCTGGCCATCGGCATCGTGGTCGATGACACCATCGTGGTAGTGGAAAACGTCGAGCGTAATATCGAGCTCGGACTCGACGCCAAGGCCGCCACCCATCGCGCCATGGACGAAGTGAGCGGCCCCATCATCACGATTGCCCTGACCCTGTGCGCAGTGTTTGTGCCCATTGCATTCATCAGCGGCCTGACCGGACAGTTTTATCGGCAGTTTGCTCTGACCATCGCGATCTCAACCGTCATTTCCGCGTTCTGCTCCTTGACCCTGTCGCCGGCCCTGGCGGCGGTGCTGTTGCGCAGCCATGACGCCCCCAAGGATGCGTTCACACGGGTCATCGATGCCTTGCTGGGTTGGCTGTTCCGCGGCTTTGATGCGGTGTTTCGCAGCGCCGCGCGGGGTTATGTGCGCACGGTGCGCCGGCTGCTGGGGCTGAAAGCGCTGGTGCTGTTGGTCTACGTCGGTCTGCTGGTGCTGACCTATGTCGGGTTTCAATCGATTCCCAATGGTTTTATCCCGACCCAGGACAAGCAATATCTGATCGCCTTCGCCCAGTTGCCCGATGGTGCGTCTCTCGATCGAACCGATGCGCTACTGCACCGTATGACCGAGATTGCCCTCAAGACCCCGGGCGTGGAACACGTCGATTCGTTCCCGGGCCTGTCGATTAACGGCTTCACCAATTCCCCCAATTCCGGCGTGCTGTTTTTTAACCTGGCGCCTTTTGATGAACGCACTGCGCCTGAGCTCTCCGCGCCTGCGCTGACACAATCTTTGAACATGCAGATGAGTCAGCTGCAGGATGCCTATATCGGTGTCTTCCCGGCGCCGGTAGTGGACGGCCTCGGCGCCATCGGTGGCTTCAAGCTGCAATTGGAAGACCGCGCCGGCCTCGGTGACGAACAGCTCTACCAGGCGCTGCAGGCGGTGATGGCCAAGGCCTGGCAGGCACCGGAACTGGCCGGCGTGTTTTCCAGCTATCAGATCAACGTGCCGCAATTGTTTGCCGACGTCGACCGCGCCAAGACCAAGCGTCTGGGTGTCGATCTGAATGATGTGTTTGCGACGCTGCAGATCTATCTCGGTTCTTTCTACGTCAACGACTTCAACCAGTTCGGCAAGACCTATCGTGTGGTGGTGCAGGCCGACGCGCCGTTCCGGACCAATGCCGAGGACATTGCGAGTTTAAAAACCCGCAACAAAACCGGCGAGATGGTGCCGCTGGGCACCTTGCTGACCGTCGCAAACAGTTACGGGCCCGATCGCGCGATGCGCTACAACGCCTTCCCGGCCGCCGACATCAACGGTGCGGCGGCGCCGGGTTACAGCTCGGGCCAGGCCCAGGCCGCCATCGAGCGCATCATCAACGAAACCGTGCCACGGGGTATCAGCTTCGAGTGGACCGACCTCACCTACCAGGAAATCCTGGCCGGCAATACCGCCGCGTTTGTTTTCCCCCTGTGCGCAATGTTGGTGTTCCTGGTGCTGGCGGCGCAGTACGAGAGCTTCAAATTGCCGCTCGCGATTATCCTGATTGTGCCGATGTGTTTGTTGTTCGCCATCGGCGGTGTGTGGCTCGCCCATGGCGACAAAAACATCTTCACTCAGATTGCCTTGTTCGTACTGATGGGGCTGGCCTGCAAAAACGCCATTTTGCTGGTGGAGTTCGCCCGCGAGCACGAGCTCAGGCGGCCGACCGATGGTCCGGTTAAAGCCGCGCTGGAAGCTTGTCGCATGCGCTTGCGCCCGATCCTGATGACGTCCATTGCCTTCGTGGCGGGTGTCACACCCTTGGTGTTGTCCAGCGGCGCCGGCGCTGAGATGCGCCAGGCCATGGGCTCGGCGGTTTTGTCGGGCATGCTCGGCGTGAGTTTTTTTGGTTTGTTCCTGACTCCGGTGTTTTACGTGCTGCTGCATCGCCAGCCGCCGGGCAAACCCGATGAGGTGACGGCCGCCTCGGAGAGCGAGTGATGCGTTGCGCGCTGCTGTTGCTGACGGGACTGTGTGTGGCGGCTTGCTCGCTGGCGCCGGAGTTCAATAATCCCGAGCTGCGCGTGCCGGCGACCTATAAAGAGCAAGTGCCCGCTAGCGAGCCGCAGTCCGCGGGCGAAACGGGTGACACCGCCTGGAAACCGGCCGAGCCCCGGGATGACCAACCGCGTGGCGAGTGGTGGACGCGCTTCGGTGATCCGCTGCTCGACGACTATGAAAGACGCGCGGCGGCGGCTAATCAGGATCTCGCCGCCGCGCTCGCCCGTCTCGAAGCCAGTCGCACCCTGGTGCGCACTGCACGCGCCGCCCGGTTGCCTCGGATAGATGCAGGGGGCGCTGCCGCACGTGTCCAGCCGACCGGCGACCTGCCTGGTTTCCCACCACCGGGCCTGGATGCCTATGAACGTTTTCAGTTCGGCCTTACGGCGCAGTACGAACTCGATCTTTTCGGCCGCGTGCGCGACAACGTGCAAGCCGCGCAAGCCGGCGTTCAGGCCGATGAAGCGCTTTATCAGTCCTTATTGCTGGCGCTCGAAGCCGATGTCGCCCAGACCTATTTCCTGCTGCGCGCCAACGACGCCGAACTAGCGGTTTTAAACGATACCGTGACCACCCGTGAAGCCGAATTGGCCATCTTCAAACAGCGTTTAGCCGCCGGCGACATCGGTGAGTTCGATGTTGCGCGGGCGACAGCCGAGCTTGAAAATGCGCGCAGCGAGGTGCAGGCGGTGAGCCGTCAGCGCGCGCAGTACGAGCACGCACTGGCGCTGCTGCTGGGCGAAGCGCCGGCTAATCTCGACGTTGCGGTGGCAGCGCTTGCGACCCATGTGCCAAATATTCCGCCCGGCGTACCCTCGGCGCTGCTCGAGCGACGCCCCGATATCGCCGCTGCCCAACGCCGCATGATTGCCGCTAACGCCCGCATTGGCGTGGCGCGAGCGGCTTTTTATCCCAGCTTCAACTTGAGCGCGGAGGCTGGCTTCAGCGCCACGTCAGCGGAGAATTTATTCAAGTGGGCAAGCCGCGCCTGGGCGCTGGGGCCCGTGGCCGGGGCTCTCGTCGTCGCGCCCTTGTTCGACGGTGGGCGCAACAAAGCCAACCTCGCGCGCGCCGAGGCTGAACTCGACGCCCAGATCGCGACTTATCGCCAAACCGTACTCAATGGCTTTCGTGAAGTTGAAGATCAGTTGGTCGCTTTGCGCACGCTGGGCGAGCAGAGCACCGCCGCGGCTGCCGCAAGTCAGGCCGCCGGGCGCGCCCTGGAGCTCGCCAACGCCCGCTTCCAGTCCGGCGCGACCGGCTATCTCGATGTGCTTGAAGCACGGCGCACGCTGATCAGTGTGCGTCGCCAGCAAAAACAACTCGATGGCGCCCGCGCGGCGGCGGCGGTGGGCTTGGTCAAAGCACTAGGCGGCGGTTGGTAAGCGCCGTGGCGGCTGGCCGGGCTTCGAGCCCGCGGCGCGATCTGTCATGCTGAGGGCGTCTTCCCCCGGTGCGGCGTCGCGACGATGCCAGCGAGCAGTGCATGCAGTTTGCCCATCTTGGCGGTTATTTATTCTTCAGCCCCGCTCGTTGCCGACTGCGTGACGTGATGCAGGACGCTACACACCGACGTCACCCTGGATGGGCGGTGGCGGCGCTAGCCACGCTCACCTGGTTGTTGGTCTCAAACGATGTCCTGGCGGCAGTTTTGCCGCCTACGCCACTGGAGCAGGCCCACTTCAAGCGCATCAGCCGCGCGGCTGAGATTGGTGTCGATCTCGAGCTATTGGCAGCGGCCAGCCCGCTGGCACGCAAAGAGGTCGTGGGTAGATCGGTGCAAGGACGTCCCATCGAAACCCTGGTGTTGTCCGGCGACCCTGGTGCTGCGCATCCCCGTGTGCTCCTGGTCGGTACCCAGCACGGTGCGGCAGAACCAGCCGGCGGCGAGGCCATGCTGAGCCTCGCGCGCGAACTGTTGCACGGCGCGTTGCGGCCCTTGCTGGAGGACATCGATGTTGTGCTGCTGCCCGATGCCAATCCCGACGGGCGCGATAGCGGGCATCGTTCAAATGCTCATCAGGTTAATCTCAATACCGATTTTGTTTTGCTTGCCGAGCCCGAAAGTCAGGCCCTGGTGGCTGCGCTTTTCCGCTATCGGCCGCTGGCGGTGCTGGATGTCCATGAATCGGCAGTGTTAAAACGCGAGACCCTGGCACGACAAGGTTATTTGACGGATTTCGACGCCCAGTTCGAAGCCGCCAATAACCCCGGCATTGTGGCGCCCCTACGGGACTACGGTCAGCAGCACCTGGTGCCGAGCCTTAGCGCTGCAGTGCGCGGCGCCGGCTTGCCGGCACAGCGCTACATCGGCGAAATCACCGATACCCGACAGGCCATCACCAACGGTGGATTGAGCTTGCGCAATTTCCGTAATCGGGCCGGTATCAGCGGCGCGTTTGCCGTACTGGTCGAAACCAAGCTCGATTCCCGCGAGCAGTCCTGGCCGAGTTATCGCAATATCAAAGTGCGGGTGGCGCGCTCCCTGATCTGCCAGCGCGCGTTTGTACAGCTGGTGCACGCCGAGCGCGGCGCGCTGCAAGCGCTGTGGTTGCGTGCGGCCGCCACGGCCCTCACGGAGCCGCTGACGCTGTATGCCGCCTACGTCGAGGACAACAAACATCCCCGGGTCGACATAATGCTGCGACGGCTCGACAACCAGCAACTGGAGACCTTGTCGTTTGCCGATCACCGACGGGTGTTCGAGGCCGACAAAATCGCCATGCCCAGCGCCTACCTGCTGGCTCAGCCCTCCGAGGAACTGCGCGCGGCACTTGTACGGCAGGGTATTCAAACGCTGCCGCAAGCCAAGCCCTTGGGTCTGACAATCGTGGCCGAGCGCTACGGAGCGTTGCCAACCGCCGACGGGCGGATTGAAATGCAGGCTAGCGACAAGCGTTTCTTGACGACCGCGCCAGGCGCACTGATCATCGATGTCGCCCGCAGCGGAGGGCGTTTGGTCGCGATGTTGCTTGAGCCGCGTTCGACCAGCAGTCTGTTCCGTCTAGCGCAATTTGCACCTGAGTTTGTGCCAGCGCGTGAATTGGGCGTCTATCGCCTAGACCGGGATGAAACACGCCCCATGCCCTGGGACCAATAGACCGACACGATGCGCGCCACCCCACTTGAAGTGCAATTGCACAGTCGGCTCTCATCCCCCGAGGAGATCACCACCTTTCTCGCGTCGCTGGCGAGCGACAGCGGCGCTGCAAGCTTGTGGCCGCTCGGTTATTCAGCCGGCGGGCGTGCCTTGACGGCGCTCAGGATCCCTGCCCGTAGCGCGCGCACGGCGCATTTACGCGTGTTGTTAGTGGGTTGTCAGCATGGCGCTTCAGAAGCAGCCGGCGGCGAGGCCTTGTTGATGCTGGCGCGCGATCTCTTGACGGACGCGGGGCGGCTGGGTCTGGAGCACCTCGAGTTCGTCATTTATCCCGATGCCAATCCCGATGGGCGCGCGCTGGATTCCAGTCGCAATGCCGACGAGGTCAATATCAATCGCGATTTTGTTGTGCTCACTCAGCCCGAGACCCGGGCGCTGGATCGGCTATTGCGCGAATTTGCGCCCCACGTCGTGCTCGATGCCCACGAATCGGCGGTACTGAAACAGAAAACCCTGGCGCTCGAAGGTTATATGACCGATTTCGAGACACAATTCGATTGCGCGAATAATCCTGCCATTCCACGCGCTCTGCGTGATTACACACAGAATGTGATGCTCCCATTGCTGGTCGGGCGGGTTGCAGCGCGCGGCATCCCTGCCCAGCGCTACATCCGCGAAATCGTCTCCTTATCGCAAGTTGTGACCCACGGAGGGCTGACCGCGCGCAAATTCCGCATTCGCGCGGGTTTGAGCGGAGCGCTGGCCTTCCTACTGGAAACACGCATGGACCCCAAGCACGGCCACTATGACAGCTATCGCAACATCGCCGTGCGTGCGGCCAAACAACTGCTCGCCCAGCGGGTGTTCATCAACTTGGTCGCCGAACAA